>NZ_JAFAGS010000082.1 GCF_019237635.1 Pluralibacter sp. | reverse complement strand
CGTATGGTTGGCGTCGCTGCCGCCGCCCACGGCTTGCCACGTAACGGGAATGCCTTCCTCTTTTCCTGCCTGCTCCACCTGTTGCATCAGCGCCCGGGTGGCGTCGATGGCGGCCATCGCCGGTTTGTGATGGACCCTGGTCAAGGTCGTCGATACGCCATCGAGGAAACCTTTCTCGCAGAGCGCAACCAGCGCCTGGTGGACGCGATCGTGCTCTTCATTCTCCCAGAAACGTACGTCCAGTTCGGCGCGCGCTTTTTCCGGCACTACGTTCGCGGCGCTCCCTCCCTGGACCACGCCGACGTTCAGCGTCGTGCCGCGAGGGATATCGCTCAGCGCGTGAATCGCGAGGATGCTGTTGGCGAACGCGGTAATCGCGGAGCGGCCTTTTTCCGGTTCGTTTCCCGCGTGGGCGGCGACGCCGGTAAACTCCAGATGGTATCCCGCCATACCTTTACGCGCGTTCACCAGCGAGCCGTCCGCCCGGGCGGCTTCGCAGACCAGCACGCAGTTCGAGCGTTTCGCCAGTTCGCAAATCCACTGATGGGAGTGGACGCTGCCAGTCTCTTCGTCCGGGTTCATGGCCACCCCGATAGCCAGCCGCTGGCGATGTTCCGCAGGCAGTGTCCGCATCGCCCACAGGATATTCAGCAGACCGCTTTTCATGTCTGCGACGCCGGGGCCGTACAGACGGTTTTCGTCGCGGCTCATCGGGCGCTCGGCCACGGTTCCCGCCGGGAACACGGTATCAAGATGGCCGACCAGCAGGACGTCGAACCGCGTCGCCTGCGGCTGGTTGGTGACAAAGACGCCAGGGCCCACGGCGCTGCCTAAATCCACCTGTTTGGCATGCCAGCCTTCCTGCTGTCAGAGTGTTTGCATGATGGCCGCGACGTCGGCTACGCCATGAAGGGTTTGCGTGCCGCAGTCAACGTTGACCAGCGTTTGCAGTTCAGCAATGTATTTTTCCAGATTCATGGGATGTCCTTATCAGAGAATAATGCGCATCAGCAGCATGGCTAAAAAGGCGTTGATCACCGAAATGGCTATCATCAGCGGAATACGCTTGGCGCGGGTGCCGATCACCCCGAGAATGCGTCCGAGGTACTGCACCTGCGAGCCCATCAGGTAAATTGCCGGGGCGAGGATTGCCAGGTGTTCGCCGGTCAGGATACCTTTATCGAACAGGCCGATGGCGACGCCGATACCGCCGCCCATCGACATCCAGCCGCCAATCAGCACCGCAGCGGCTTCGCCCGGCAGGCCGAACAGGCCCATCAGCGGGGCGAACACCATGCCGAGCCCTTTTAGCGCGCCGGTTATCTCCAGCGCTTTAATGATAATAAAAGCCATGACCACGTTCGGCAGGGTGCTGGTGGTGGCGATATTCCAGCCCTTATGGGCGCCTTCGACAAAGATGTCGGTGATAACAGGGTTAGAGGTTGGGGCGCTCATCAGGCTTCTCCTTGTACAGGGGCAACGGATTTTTTGTCGCTGAAGGTGAGGATCAGGCGCATCAGGTTCGCACCGACTATCTTCATGATGAACATCACGGCGACGCAGGCGCCGATGGAGGTTGGTACCGCCGAGGTGCCGTCCAGTGCCACCAGGGTGAACAAAATAGCGCCGGAGGAGAAGAAGTTGGTGATCATCGCGCCCGCAGAGAACTGGAACATGGCGAAGATATCTTTCTCTTTCTCGGTGATTTGCCCCTCATCGGCGAGGTTGCGGGTCAGCGATGCCCCGACATCGGTGCTTTGCAGGCTGCCGATGAGCGCCAGCCCAGTGTTTCCTGGAATTCCCATCAATGGACGCAGCAGCGGCGTCAGAAGGCGGCGGGCCGCACGCAGGGCTCCGTAATGCTCCAGCACGTTAATCATGCCGAGGGCGAACATGACCGCCGGGATAAGCCCGAGGGCGAAGAGAAAACCGTCCATGGCGCCGTGACCGCCGCTGCCGCGAAAGGCGCTGGTGGCCGTAGTAATGGTGTCGCCATCCTGGCTGACTTTGGTAACCACTTTGCCGAAGGCGCCGTTGAGTGTGGTGAAGTCAAACACGCCGTACCACTCTTTCCCGCTGAGCAGGCCGGAAAAAAAGGCGGCGGCAAACGCCAGCGCGAAATAAGCGCCGGGTCCTACCCTGTTTTCCTGCGGTAGTGAACTCATATCCATTTCCTTGTAGAGGTGCAGAATTGCCTGACCATTCTGTCGTGGCTACCGTCAAAAAAGATGATACAAATCATTTCGTAACGGTGCATGGGATAGAAATAGTGAAAAGTGTGACGGGTAAGGTTAATACGAACTTAGGGCAAATTTTCGCCGGAAAGTGATCGGCTTAACACTGTGGTGTAAAACCGTTGTGTGACATCGGTTTTAATTGGTTGTCGGGTTGTTAAATTCACCGCTAATGTTATAGATACAAAATGTAACAACTTACCTCTATGCTGACGGAATAAAACCATGAATAACTCAGGGAAATATCTGTTGTGGGCTATTCTCTCGATTGTGGGAGCGTTCGCCCTTGGCTATATCGCGCTCAACCGCGGCGAGCAGATAAACGCGCTGTGGATAGTCGTCGCGGCGGTGTGTATCTATCTTATCGCCTACCGTTTTTACGGCCGCTACATCGCCAAAACGGTGCTGGCGGTTGACTCCACCCGTATGACGCCTGCTGTGCGCCATAACGACGGTCTGGACTACGTGCCGACCGACAAAAAAGTGCTGTTCGGCCACCACTTTGCCGCGATTGCCGGAGCAGGCCCGCTGGTAGGGCCGGTGCTGGCGGCGCAGATGGGCTACCTGCCGGGGATGATCTGGATCCTGGCGGGCGTGGTGCTGGCCGGGGCGGTACAGGACTTTATGGTGCTGTTCGTCTCCACCCGTCGTGACGGCCGCTCATTGGGTGAGTTGGTGAAAGAAGAGATGGGCGCGACCGCCGGGGTTATCGCGCTTATCGCCACCTTTATGATCATGGTGATTATCCTCGCGGTGCTGGCGATGATCGTGGTGAAAGCGCTGACCCACAGCCCGTGGGGAACTTATACCGTCGCCTTTACCATCCCGTTGGCGATTTTTATGGGCATCTACATTCGCTATCTGCGCCCCGGGCGCATCGGCGAGGTGTCGGTGATTGGCCTGGTGCTGCTGGTGTTCGCCATCATTTCCGGTGGCTGGGTGGCGGCAAGCCCAACCTGGGCGCCATTCTTTGACTTTACCGGCGTACAACTGACCTGGATGCTGGTGGGGTATGGCTTTGTGGCGGCAGTGCTGCCGGTTTGGCTGCTGCTGGCGCCGCGCGATTACCTCTCGACGTTCCTGAAAATCGGCACCATCGTCGGTCTGGCTATCGGTATTTTGATCATGCGCCCAACGCTGACCATGCCCGCGCTGACGAAGTTTATTGACGGCACTGGCCCGGTGTGGACCGGCAACCTGTTCCCGTTCCTGTTTATTACCATCGCCTGCGGCGCCGTATCCGGCTTCCACGCGCTGATCGCGTCCGGCACCACGCCGAAGATGCTGGCGAACGAAGGCCAGGCCTGCCTTATCGGCTACGGCGGGATGCTGATGGAATCCTTCGTGGCGATTATGGCGCTGGTGGCGGCGTGCATCATCGACCCGGGCGTCTATTTCGCCATGAACAGCCCACTGGCGGTGCTGGCGCCAGCGGGAACCGTTGACGTAGTGGCCTCTGCTGCGCAAGTGGTTAGCAGCTGGGGCTTTAGCATTACGCCGGATGCCCTGCATCAGATAGCCAATGAGGTTGGCGAGCAGTCAATTATCTCCCGTGCGGGCGGCGCGCCGACCCTGGCGGTCGGGATGGCTTATATTCTGCACGGTTCGCTCGGCGGGTTGATGGACGTGTCGTTCTGGTACCATTTTGCGATTTTGTTTGAGGCGCTGTTCATCCTCACCGCCGTTGACGCAGGCACCCGTGCGGCGCGCTTTATGCTGCAGGATCTGCTGGGGGTGATTAACCCGAACCTCAAACGTACCGATTCGCTGCCTGCTAACCTGCTGGCGACGGCGCTGTGCGTGCTGGCGTGGGGCTATTTCCTGCATCAGGGCGTGGTTGATCCGCTGGGCGGTATTAACACCCTGTGGCCGCTGTTCGGTATTGCCAACCAGATGCTGGCAGGCATGGCGCTGATGCTGTGCGCGGTGGCACTGTTTAAGATGAAGCGCCAGCGCTACGCCTGGGTCGCGCTGCTGCCGACCGCCTGGCTGCTGGTCTGTACCCTGACTGCGGGCTGGCAGAAAGCCTTCAGCAGCGATGCGAAAGTGGGCTTCCTCGCCATTGCCAATAAGTTCCAGGCGATGATCGACAGCGGGAATATTCCGGCGCAGTATACGCAGTCTCAGCTGACGCAGTTGGTGTTTAACAACCGTCTGGACGCCGGGCTGACTATCTTCTTTATGGTGGTCGTTGTGGTGCTGGCGGTTTATTCTGTGAAGACCGCGCTGGCGGCGCTGAAAGAAGACAAGCCGACGGCGAAAGAGACGCCGTACGAGCCGATGCCTGAAAATCTGGAAGAGATTGTGACCCAGGCGAAAGGGGCGCATTAACCTTTGTGCCGGGTGGCGCGAGCGCTTACCCGGCCTACAATCCTAACGAGAGTTTAGCTATGTTCGACACCCTATCCAAAGCCGGAAAATACTTAGGCCAGGCGGCGAAAATGATGATCGGCGTTCCTGATTACGATAACTACGTCGAGCATATGCGCCAGACGCATCCGGACCAGACGCCGATGAGCTATGAAGCGTTTTTCCGCGATCGCCAGGACGCCCGTTACGGCGGTAAAGGCGGCGCGAAGTGCTGTTGAAGCCTTCCGTCAGGCATTAAGACCCCCGTCAACATCCAGACCGGTACCGGAGATCTGTCCGGCCGCTGGACTCGCCAGAAACGTCACCGCCGCCGCAATATCTTCCGGCTGACCATAATGCCCCGTGGCAATAAGCTGACGCTGCGCGTCGGCCTGGGCGCCATCCGCCGGGTTCATATCGCTATCGGTAGGGCCTGGATGCACAAGGTTAACGGTAATACCGCGTGGACCGAGATCGCGCGCCAGCCCGCGGGTGAGAGAGTTCAGCGCCGATTTGGTCATGGCGTAAACAGCGATACCCGGCATCGCGACGCGGTTAGCGAGACAGCTGCCGATGTTGATAATGCGCCCACCATCGGGCAGATGGGGAAGCGCCGCCTGAATCGCCACCACCACACCGCGGATATTGACGTTAATCAGCGCATCGATGTCCTCCAGCGACAGGGATTCCAGCGGACCGCCGCGGGCGATCCCGGCATTATTGACCAGAATGTCCAGTCCGCCGAGCGTTTGCACCGTGCGGGCGACGGCGTGTTGAATGGCCTGGGCGTTAGTGCTGTCGGCCTGAATCGCTTCGCTGCGGCGGCCAAATGCCGCTATCTCTCGTGCCACCGCCTGAGCCTTGTCGGCGGATTTTTCATACGTAATAGCCACATCCGCACCTGCCTGCGCCAGCGACAATGCAATAGCGCGACCCAATCCACGACTGGCGCCGGTAACCAGCGCTTTTTTACCCGTTAAATCGATCTGCATGATGACCTCGTTATGAGTGATGAGATTCATCATTATGTATAGAGGGTGATTATCGACCGTCAATGACGCAAAGTGCTGCTAACCTTCTTTCGGTAAATAGAGGCTGATTTGTTCCTGAGTGCAGCCATAAATGGCAGCCAGCTTTTCACGCGTGCGTTTTTGCGGACGGGAATCTTTCGCCTCGAGCTGCGACACCGCTGACTGGCTGATGCCTAGCTTATCAGCAACATCCTGTTGCGATAAGCCGCACAGAATGCGCCAGGCCGCCTGGAGGCTGACGTTTTCACGACTCATGAGAGCACAGACTGCGTCAGGCAGAAGAACATCGTCGTATTCGTCGGATTCCCAGGGGATATCTTCCCATTCCTCCTCATTTTCATCATCGTATTCCGCCATTGTCAGACGCATACGGCAGTATTCGTTATAAGGGATCACCACGTACTGCGGGTTGCCTTCATTATCCTTAATTAATTGCACTGCCATAGGGGGTCGCCTCCTCGTGAAGGTAGGTTGTTGAGGTTCTGCGTTTTATCGCCACGACATAGCAGCTTTCGCAGGTATCCCCATCCAGCGTGAAGATGATGCGGTAATCACCCACGCGTAGCCGATAGTGGCCTTCAGGCATCGATAACTTCTTAATATCTGCCGCTGGCGCATTTTTATCATCCATTGCCCGCAGTTTGTCAGCAATTCGTTGCCGGTAGCGGGAATCGATTGTCGTAAGCTGCCTCTTTGCGCGCCTTGACCAAAAAACGATCATCTTGTCCTCCACTGTACGCCTGGCTTTTTTATAAGTAAATAATAAGATTATTAGATAAATAATTAACTGCTTATCTGTGGACAATGGCGCCGCTGGAGAGGGGACAAAAGAGGAAAAGGGGAGAGATGCGTGATAGCTCGAACACGCCTCCGTCGGGTGACAGAGGCAGACAAAAATCATGGAGTACGCGTCGAAATTCTCAACTGCCTGCTGGCCGCCGAACGACGGCGTCAGCTATCGCTATTTCACCGTCCATGCCTGAGAGAACTGACGGTCTGCAAACAGGTCGAGCAGGCCGCTCATCTGGCGCAGGCGCAGCACCTCGTCGGCATCCATACCCAGCTCAGCGCTGATTTTTTCATCGTTCCAGCCAAGCTGCGCCAGTTCGCGGACGATATCGGCCATGGCGTTGATTTGGTGGCGGCCACGGGCGCGGTTATGGCGGATGGTTGAGGCCATACGTCCGCTGGTTTCTGAGGATTGTGCTGACAGGCAGCTTACCGGAACATAGCCTTTAAGCTGGCGCTTAAGCGTCGCTTTGGATTTCGCCAGCGCGTGGCGGTGAAAACCGTCGACGATTTCATAGTGATCTTCTTGCCGATAAACCACCACCGGCTGGGTGAAACCATCCGCCTCCAGCGATTTTTGCAGCAGCCTTTTCTCCGGCGGCGCCACGTTGTTTGGGTTGTAACGGTTCGGGATGACCTCTTCGTGTTTGACCCACAACACGCAATCGACCGGGTTCTCTTTGAACGGGCTGTGCGCGTGGACAGTCAGGCGAATTTGATTAATCGCCTCAATACGCTTGTCTTCGGTAAGCGACGCCAAAAGCTGGCCAATCTGTTCAATTATTGCGTGTTGCATAAGATTCCCCATTGTTGGCGCTTTTGATTCATACGTTCGCGGTAGCGCTGATAATTACCGGTTTTGGTCGGGCTGAAAGAGAGCAT
>NZ_JAFAGS010000080.1 GCF_019237635.1 Pluralibacter sp. | reverse complement strand
TTACGCCCCTGCACGGCCTTAAAGCGGGGGTTGCTTTTACAAATGACGTATAAGCGTCCTTTGCGTTTTACTATCTGGCAGTCCGGGTGGCGCTGCTTTGCGCTGCGTAGCGAGTTGAGTACCTGCATCCTTAACCTCGTTTTGCATCAATAAAGCCGCCAAAACGCTGGCGGAAACGCGCCGCGCTCGTATCGTGGAACACCACAGTACGGTAATGAGGGTGAATATCCGGTTTCATGCTGATCTTTATATATATGTTATAACATAACAATAAAAATACGCTGTTATCGATAAAAGATCAACCATGGCGTAAATGCGGGCTAATTCACGATATCTTTCAGAGGTTTTTCTACAATCGCGTATAATTGCCTTACCTATGCGGCTTCAGCACTGAAAGGATACAGGACCATGACGAGTAAAAAGATGGTCAGCCTGGTGATAGGTGTGCTGATTTTATCCGTTTTACTTCCTGTCATACTCAGCGTCTGGCTGGCGCACTATCAGGCAGAAAAGGATTTTATCAACGACCTTAACACCTACGGCGAACGCGTTATCATGCGCACAAAACGGGTCGTCGATCAGGCAAAAACAGCACTGGTGGAGATTGATGCCTACAAAGGAACGCCCTGTACCGAAGACCACCTGAAAGCCATGCGGCAAATCGCTTATGTTCAGCGCTATGTACAGGAAGTCATCTGGCTCGACGGTCTGAAGCCCCTGTGCTCTTCGATGGAAAGCAAAAGCACTCAAATACAGTTCTCCCCTCCCACCCGCACGACACACGACGGCTACCGGCTCTGGCTTACCAGCGAAAACGATCTCGGCATCAAGCACAATATGGTGGCCCTCGCCAGCAAGCACCATATGGTGATGATCGATCCGAATTCCTTTGCCGACGTTATCTCTTTTAGCTCGTGGACTATCCACGTCGCGTTGATCGCCATCGACAGTAAGAAAGTGATTTCCGACAACCGTGATTTCGATCTGGCGCTCTGGCAGCAGGCGCAACGGGAAGGTGATGAATCACTGATTAAAAATGGCAACCTGTATGATTTTCGCAACTATCCCGACCTCGGCATTTCCCTGGTTATCTGGGCCTCGACGAAACCGCTGACGGCAAGCTGGCATCGGCAGTTGCTTATCTGGCTGCCAGTGGGGATCCTCATTAGCCTGGCGGGCGCCTGGCTTATCGTCAGAGAGCTACGCAGGTTGCAGTCGCCTTATTACAACATGCTTGACGCGATCAATGACCGGGTGATTGAGGTCTATTACCAGCCGATCGTTTTACTGTCGACGGGAAAAATTGTCGGCGCGGAAGCGCTGGCCCGCTGGCGCCAGTCGGACGGTACGTTCCTCTCACCCGACATGTTTGTGCCGCTGGCCGAAGAGACCGGGCTGATTACACGTCTTACCCAGCTGGTTATTGAGAAGACGTTTGACGATCTTGGCCCCTGGCTGAACTGCCACCCGGAGCAGCATATCTCGATCAACCTCTATCCGGATGATTTAACGTCGACCGTACTGCCCACGGTCATCGCTGGCAGACTCCAGCAGTGGCGCCTTTCGCCGTCGCAAATTGCTCTCGAACTGACCGAACGCAGCATGGTCGATCCCAAAAGCAGCGCCCAGGCGCTCGACGCCTACCGCAAAGCAGGTCACGCCATTTATATCGACGATTTTGGCACCGGCTATTCCAGCCTCAGCTACCTGCAGGATCTGGATGTTGACCTGATCAAAATTGATAAGACTTTCGTTGATGCACTGGAATTCAAACACCTGACATCGCACATTATCGGCATGGCGAAGGCGTTGGATCTCGCCATTGTGGCGGAAGGCATTGAAACCGAATCCCAGCGCGAATGGCTGAACCGCCACGGCGTGCAGTACGGACAGGGGTGGTTATACAGCAAGGCGCTGCCAAAAGGCGACTTTATCTTCTGGGCGGAAGATAATCTGCGCAAATCCTGAAGCGCCGAAATGAAACCGGCTGGCGGGCACGCCGCACAGCCGGGGCGACTACTCATCAAGGATGGGTGCGAAACCGCCGTAGATCATCCGCTTACCATCAAACGGCATACTGTCTCCCATCTCTTTCATTCGCGGGTCGGCCATCATTTTCTCGTTGGCCTTATCGCGCACCTCCTTCGACGGGTACTCAATCCAGCTGAAAACCACCTCTTCGTGTTCTTCCGCTTTCACCGCCATGCGAAAGTCGGTCAGCGTACCGCCAGGCACATCGTCAGCCCAGCATTCCACGATGCGGGTCGCTCCAAACTCTTTAAACAGAGGCGCCGCTTTTGCCGCCAGCGCAAGATAGGCCTCCTTATTTTCCGCTGGCACGGCAACGACAAAACCATCAACATACTTCATGAGAATAACCTCCGAAGTGAAACGCGCGGCCAGCGTTTCTGGCCGCATCTGCCGTTGGTAAGTTTAGTCGCGACACCACCTGAACGCATAACGCAGGCGCCGCTGCGCCAGCAGAAACTCATCCGAAACGCTCGGGCTCCACGAGTCGTCACCGCCTACGCCCATGTGGAATGCGTCAAGGTTCAGCCAGCAGCCCGGCTCCTCGCGCAGCAGATGGTGATGCGTCGTTTCATGCAACTGCTGTTGGCTGTAGCGGCTGAGGCTGAAATGGAAATCCCCCTGCCAACCGTGGTCGCCGTAGCGCAACTCGCGTGTTTCACAGCGCAGCCCATTTTCACTGGGGAAAATGTAGGGCGTGTGCAACTCAGCCAGCGGCAGCGTCCAGCGTCCCTGCCGGGCAGCGAGCTTGCGGTCAGGGTAATTCTCGTGCGGCCCCAGGCCTGACCAGCTCGCCTGGGGCGATTCAGCCGCCAGCTGACACTGAATGCCGATACGCGCGGGCGGCGGGGCATCCTGCGCCACGGTCACGTCAATATCGGCATGCAGTTCGTCCTGCCCGTCGATTCGCCAGCGTTTATCGGAAATAAACAGCACCCGGCGTTGATGCTCCCAGACATGACGCGTGGTCACCACCACCTCGTTTCCCTGCACCTGCGCCTGGGCATGCACTAGCCGCGGCGACATCGCATACATCCCCGCCGCCTTCCAGCGCTCCACCCAGGCGTCAGGATCGATACGGCTCGCCTCGCTGATGCCGATATCGTTATCAAGCGGCGCGCGGGTGAAGTTATCGATAACCGGCGACAGCAGCGCAGGCACGCCGTCGCGCCACCACTGTGTCAGATGGCCGCTGCGCCGACAGAACGACCAGCGCTGCGCTCCATGCTCAACGATAAACGCCGTGTCGTTCTCCGTAAGCTTCGCAGCGCTTCCGGGCGCAGGCCAGTCAGATACCGTCAGCGGCAGCGCAATCGGCCACTGGTCCCAGGCGCAAAGGTGGTTGGCGTCCGACCACGCCGTCGCCTCCGGTTGCCGAACCTCGACGTTCAGCCACATCTCGCGCCCCCTGACCGTGGCCGGAATCTCGCCCAACACCCGTAATTCAACGCTGTCGGGCGCCATCGCCAGCGCGCATTCACCTTCTGCCACCGTCAGGCCGTCGCACGCCAGCCACCAGCGCAGGCGTTCGTTATCGCTATGGCGGAACAGATACTCGCTGGTCACCTCAACGGTTAGCGGCGACGCGCTGGTCAGGCGAAACTGGAAAAACTGCTGGGCGCGCTGCGCCTCATACAGCGCCGGGTGCGGCGTACGGTCAGGAAATACCAGGCCGTTCATACAGAACTGGCGATCGTTTGGCGTATCGCCAAAATCACCGCCATAGGCCCAAAACACGTTGCCATCGGCATCGGTTTTGCTCAACGCCTGATCGACCCAGTCCCAGACAAAACCGCCCTGTAACCGGGGATACGCGCGAAACGCCTGCCAGTATTTGGCGAATCCGCCAAAGCTGTTGCCCATCGCATGGGCGTATTCGCACAGAATCAGCGGCCGGTTTTCTCCCGGCAAGCCGATCCACTTTTTCAGCGACCACTTCGACACCGCCGGGAAAGGCTGATCCTTATCAACGCGCGCATACATCGGACACACAATATCGGTGGCCACCGTATTCGCGCCGCCGCCCTCATACTGCACCGGGCGCGAAGGGTCAGTGGTTTTCAGCCAGCGGTAGAGAGCGTCGTGGTTCGCCCCGTGGCCGGACTCATTTCCCAGCGACCAGATAATAATCGACGGGTGGTTTCTGTCCCGGGCCACCATGCGGGTAACCCGCTCGCTCATCGCGGGCAGCCAGCATGGGTCATCAGCCAGACGGCTCATCGGCACCATACCGTGGGTTTCAATATTGGCCTCATCCACTACATACAGGCCGTAACGGTCACACAATCGGTACCACAGAGGATGGTTAGGATAGTGGGAACAGCGCACCGCGTTGAAGTTATGCTGTTTCATCAATGTGATATCGCGGATCATCGTCGCTTCATCAACGGTCTGTCCTGTATCCGGATGATGCTCATGACGGTTGACGCCGCGGATCAGCAACGCTTTACCGTTGAGCATCAGCAGGCCATCGACAATAGCCACCTCGCGAAAGCCCACATCACAGGCTTCGCATTCCAGCGTCTGCCCACGCTCATCCGCCAGCGTTAGGGTAAGGCGATACAGATTCGGCGCCTCCGCGCTCCACAGCGCCGGGCGCTCTACCGGGAGCGTCAGGGTTAACCGTTCCGCCCAACTGCCGCGCTCATCCACAATGTCGCTGCCGGGGCGCTGCCGCTGGCGGGCCACTTCCTGACCGTCGCGCCACAGCGCCGCGTCAACCTCCGTCCCGGCAACATTCGGCCCTTCCAGTCGTACGCAGACCACCAGCTCTCCCCGTGTATACCCATGCTGCAGCCGGGTCGTCAGGTGATAATCGCCAATTCGCGTATCAGGCTTATGCAGCAGCGAGACATCGCGGAAAATCCCGCTCATTCGCCACATATCCTGGTCTTCCAGATAACTGCCGTCGCACCAGCGCAGCACCATCACCGCCAGCCGGTTTTCTCCCGGTTGCAGCGCCTCGCTGAGATCGAATTCCGCCGGTAAGCGGCTGTCCTGCGAATAGCCTATCCAGCGCCCGTTGCACCACAGATGGAAGGCGGCGTTGACGCCATCAAAGACAATCCGCGTTTGCCCACTCGCCAGCCACTGCGCATCAACCTCAAACTGGCGGGAGTAGCAGCCGGTCGGGTTTTGCGCAGGCACCGTTGGCGGGGTGACTGCAATGGGATAGGTCACGTTGGTGTAAATCGGCGTATCAAACCCCTGCATCTGCCAGTTGGCGGGGACCGGCATCGCCACCGCCTCCGGCAGATCTTCGCAACGCCAGCGCTCTGGCACCGTTTCCGGCGAGGGATAAAAGCAAAAACGCCATTCGCCGTTAAGCAGCCTGCACGCGGTAGACGACTCTTCGTCCCGCGCGGCGATGGGCGTGCGCCAGCTGTGCATCGGCGCATGGGCATCCAGCCGATGCCAGTGGGTCACGCCCGAATGTTCCCAGTCGCGGCGGGCCAGTATTGCCGCCAGAGATGACGCGTCAGATTTCATGGGGATTCCTTACTTGCGAAGCGCTCACAATTTAACTCAGCATGCCTGCGGTATTCGGTCCGGTAAAGGTTGCCGATCGCAGGAAGCGAGAAGGATCACAAAGCGGTTAGCGAAGATCGCCGCGCGCGGCCTGGCAAGCCAGCGCCTGCAGGCGTCGGGCAAGGTCGTCGTCTGTCGTCTCGGCGTGGGGCGCAGTGGAGTATCGCACCACCAGGGTGACCGGCAGGCAAACCTGGTAACACGTGACGCTATGGCGATCGCGGGCGATCAGCCAGTCGACGCTCTGCTCGCCGGCATGACGAAACGCCTGACGGACGGTGGTCAGCGGAGGGGAAAACCAGGCGCTGTCGGTCGTATCGTCGTAGCCCACTACTGACAGTTGTCCCGGCACGCGGACCCCTTTCTCCGCGCAAGCGCGTAGCACGCCCAGCGCCATTTGATCGTTAGCCACCAGAATCGCCTGCGGGCGCGGCGATGCGGCAAGCAGACTGTGGGCTTTCTCATAGCCCGACTGAGCGCTCCAGTCGCCGACGGCCTGGGCGCAAGCCGTGAGCCCACCTTCCGCCAGCGCCTGTTGCCAGCCTTCGAGCCGCGCGCGGGCGGAAACCGAACTTAATGGCCCGGCGAGCAGCGCAATATGCTGATGCCCCAGCGCCATCAGATGCGATACGCCAAGCCGCGATCCCTGGCGGGCGTCAAACACCAACCGGTTGACCGGCGCTGACTCCCCGACATCGAGAAACAGCGTTGGGCGCGGCGCCGCCAGCGCCTGCAGACGCGCAGCGGCATCGTCCTCCAGCGGCACATTGATAAGCAACCCTTCCACGCGCTGCGCCTGCAGCTCCTGAATTGCCGCCCGGCACTCCGCCTCATCGTTACGGGTCACCATGGCGATAAGGACCGTATAGCCCTGCTCCGCGGCGCGCGTCTTCACCGCAGAGGCAATCTGCGACGGCGCATGCAGCGCGAGATCGGTGCTCACCAGCCCCAGCGTTTTCAACTGCTTTCCGGCCAACAGCTGCGCGCCGCGGTTAGGCACATAGTTCATGTCAGCCATCGCCTGCTGCACCTTCTCCCGGGTACGGGCGGAAACATGTTCAGCCTGGTTAATGACCCGGGAAACCGTCTGGTAAGAAACACCTGCCGCGCGCGCAACATCATAAAGGGTTGTGGTTTTCATCATCACACAGGTCTAAGAACAGATGTCGCCAGTATAGCCCGACTTGCCTCACCAGATTGTGAGCGCTTCATAAAAATCATTCACGCTTCCACCTTACCGCTTTCGGTGCAGAGGGTTGGCCGTTGGCGAAACCAGGGCAAACAAATTTGGATAAGCGGGCCTATCGCCAGCGCATATAACACCGTACCCGGCCCAAAGGTTCCACCCAGCAGACAGCCGACGATCAGTACCGAGACTTCGATGCTGGTGCGAATCATCCGCAGCGACCAACCCGTTCTGGCGTGAAGGCCGGTCATCAGGCCGTCGCGCGGCCCGGCGCCAAAGCCGGCGCCAATGTACATTCCCGTCGCCAGCGCGTTCACCACCACGGCCGCCGCCAGCAGCGCGCTGCGCACCCACAGCGATTCCAGCGTCGGCAGCACCGCAAGCGTAGCATCGGCGGCCAGCCCCAGCACAATCACGTTGCTCAATGTCCCAAGCCCCGGTCGCTGGCGTAGCGGAATCCACAAAAGCAGCACCAGCGCGCCGGTCACGATCATGACCATACCGATGTTCATCGACAGCAGTCGGGCGACGCCAAGATGGAAAACGTTCCACGGGTCGGCGCCGAGATCGGCACGGACAAACATCGCAGTAGACACACCGTATAAACACAATCCGACATACAGCTGAATCAGACGTCGCAGCACGAGAACCTCACATCATCATTGCCTAAAACGTCATCATCATCAAAAATGGACTTATATTTAATAACCAGTTTCAGGAAAGTGGACTGTTATGAATACACGCCGTTCCGGAAGTCAGTCGCTGGTGCGCCTGTTAGGGCACTGGCAGGAAGAGAATGCCCGCACGCCGCTATGGCGACAGCTGGC
>NZ_JAFAGS010000163.1 GCF_019237635.1 Pluralibacter sp. | reverse complement strand
AAAAGAAATAATGTGTAATAAATTGTGTATTTTGTGGAACTTTGTGAACGATCTCAAAGTTCCTGTTGTGTTGCTGTAAAAGTAAGCTGCTTATCATCTATCTCTATGAAATAATTATATTTAATTTTCATGAGTTCATTTATTGCGCGAATATCAAATCGCCTGAAGTATTTCTGATGGCACGGTTTAGACGTCTGGAGAGCTACGCGATAGCTCGAAAGTTATGCTATTAGGACATGTGTTACTTAAGCGCAATCACATTTTTGGTTGTTTTTTGTTCATGATTGTATCGGGAAACAGGGTGTAACATTTGGGCGGGGGATAGCGGTTGACGTTTAAATTCGTAGAAATTAATTCACAAAATCTGACAAAAATGTAAAAAAGCCAACCCGCAGGTTGGCTTTTCTGTATGCGTCGCCGGCGAAATCAGAAGCTGGCGTTGCGCGGGGTGCGTGGGAACGGGATCACATCGCGAACGTTCTGTACGCCGGTAACATAGGCAATTAGACGCTCGAAACCGAGGCCGAAACCTGCGTGCGGTACGGTACCGTAGCGGCGCAGATCGCGATACCAGGCGTAGTCTTCTTTATTCAGCCCCATTTCCGCAAGACGGGCATCCAGTACATCAAGACGCTCTTCACGCTGGGAACCCCCGATGATTTCACCGATACCCGGCGCTAATACGTCCATGGCGGCAACGGTTTTGCCGTCATCGTTAAGGCGCATATAGAACGCCTTGATATCTTTCGGGTAGTTCTTCACGACAACCGGTGCCTTGAAGTGCTGCTCAGCCAGATAACGCTCATGCTCGGAAGAGAGGTCAACGCCCCAGAACACCGGGTTCTCGAAGGTTTTACCGCAGTTTTCCAGAATCGTAATCGCGTCGGTGTAATCCACCTGGGCGAAGTCGGCATCGATAAAACGCTCCAGACGGCTGACGGCTTCGCTGTCTACACGTTCTGCAAAGAACTTCATGTCGTCAGGACGCTCTTCCAGCACCGCTTTAAAGACATACTTCAGCATGGCTTCCGCCAGACGGGCGTTGTCTTCCAGATCGGCAAATGCCACCTCAGGCTCGAGCATCCAGAATTCCGCCAGGTGGCGGCTGGTGTTGGAGTTTTCGGCACGGAATGTCGGGCCGAAGGTGTAGATTTTCGACAGCGCGCAGGCATAGGTTTCGCCGTTCAACTGCCCGGAAACGGTCAGGAAGGCTTCTTTACCAAAAAAGTCCTTGTCGAAATCGACTTTACCCTGATCGTTGCGCGGCAGGTTTTCCAGATCCAGCGTGGATACGCGGAACATCTCACCGGCACCTTCGGTGTCTGACGCGGTGATAAGCGGTGTGGAAACCCAGAAGAACCCTTGTTCGTCAAAGAAACGGTGCAGTGCCTGCGCCAGAGTATGGCGCACGCGGGCTACCGCGCCAATCAGGTTGGTGCGTGGACGCAGGTGCGCTACTTCACGCAGATATTCGATGCTGTGACGCTTCGCCGCCATAGGGTAGGTATCCGGATCGTCAACCCAACCGGTGACTTCTACAGATGTTGCCTGGAGTTCATAGGCCTGGCCCTGACCCTGAGAAGCAACGATTTTGCCCGTCACGATAACCGAACAGCCGGTGGTCAGACGCAGCACTTCCTGATTGTAATTGGGCAGAGAATTATTGATAACGGCCTGTACAGGATCAAAGCAGGAACCATCATAGATGGCGAGGAAGGAAAAGCCAGCTTTTGAATCTCGGCGAGTACGCACCCATCCGCGCACGGTGACTTCGCTGTCAACGGCGACACGGCCCTGGAGTACGTCGGCTACAGGCACAACGCTCATAGTAATCTCTCTGTTAATAGTCCAATAGAAATGTCATTGCTCCCCAAAAAGGGAGTCATCTATGTTACCTGTCATCTGTCATCAGACAAGTAGATTTCGCAGCGCGGCGAAGAGAATTGATAAATAAATAAAGAAGAAGGGAGCCTTGAGGGCTCCCTTTGTCGATTAACTGGCCTTTTTCACCTGAGGAAGGTCAAAGGCTTTGCGCAAGGCCCGGACAAACGCCTTGTCGTGGCAGATGGTTTTCCCCGGGCTGTCGGACAGTTTGGCAACTGGCTTACCATTACATTCAACCAGTTTAATCACAATATTCAGTGGTTTCACCTGGGGAATATCGCAGGTTAAACGGGTGCCGATACCGAAACTCAGATTCACTCGGGAGGAGAAGTGCCGGTACAGCCCAACAGCTTTGTCTAAATCCAGATTATCGGAGAACACCAGCACTTTGCTTAGCGGATCGATACCGAGTTTTTCATAGTGGGCAATGGCTTTTTCACCCCATTCCACCGGGTCGCCGGAGTCATGTCGCAGACCCTGATAGCGCTGCGCAAATTCAGGACCGAAATCACGTAAAAACGCATCCATGGTGATGCAATCCGTGAGGGCGATCCCCAACTGATCGGGGTATTCCTCAAGCCAGGCCGCCAGCGCCACGCGTTGGCTGGTGGCAAGTTCCGGGCTAATTTGCTGATGCGCCTGGAACCACTCGTGCGCCTGGGTGCCCATTGGCGTCAGCGACAGGCGGCGCGCCAGATCGTAATTACTGGTGCCGACAAACCACGGCTCCTGCTGCAAACGTTCAACGATAGCCTGTTGCACCTCGCGGGAGAAACGCCGGCGGGTGCCGAAATCCATCAACCGGAAAGCGGATATATCGATATCGGCCGTCATGCGGGAAAAATCGGTAAGCTTATGTTCAAGCGTTTCCAGCGCCAGCGTAATGCCGACGTCCGGCGAGCGATAGCGGTGAACCAGCTCGCTGATAACCGCCAGCAGCGGGACTTCCCACATAATGACTTCACGCCACGGTCCTTCGAGCCGAATGTTCAGCTTGCCGTTGTCATTGATAACGGTGACCTGACGCGGGTCGTAGCGGAATTCGCGCAGCCAGCTAAGGTAGTCCTGTTTAAAGAAAGGCAGACCGGACAACCACTGGTATTCATCATCCTGCAATTTGAGCGATTGCATTGCCTCAACCTGCTCGCGAATGGCGTCTGCATAAATGCCGAGCAGATCGTCGCCGCGGCAGCGGAATTCCGCAGCCACATGCACATCATAATAATGATGGAAGACAGCCTGCTGCATATGCAGCTTGTATGCATCCGTATCTAGCATCGAGTGCAGAACAGGGGAAGCGAATTGTGTCATGGTGCGCAAATAGCATCCTCGTCAAGGAGCGTTTAGTACAATAAACAACGGGTGTAAACCGCAGGAGTATACCTTGTTTATCGATTTATTGAACCCCGATCACACCACAAGGCTAAAGAAGGATCGAGGGCGTTTCGTGCCTCATGTTATATAAATGTAGCATTTTGCGCTTTTGCGCCTGAAAAGATGAAGATTCTGCATAGCGCGAAATGCACAACAGGAATAGACTGGTTTCGACACTTTACAAAAGATGCTAAAGGTTTTTTATGACACAACAGCCCCAAGCCAAATACCGCCACGACTACCGTGCGCCGGATTACCTGATCAGCGATATCGACCTGACCTTTGACCTGGATGCCGCAAAAACCGTCGTGACGGCAGAAAGCCTGGTTACCCGTCATGCTGCGTCTGACGTTCCGCTATGCCTCAATGGCGAAGATTTGACGCTGGTGTCGGTGCAGGTAAACGACCAGCCGTGGAATGACTATAAAGAAGAAAATCATCAGCTGGTGATTCGCGGGCTGCCGGAACGCTTCACGCTGAAAATCGTTAACGAAATTAGCCCGGCGACAAATACAGCGCTGGAAGGTCTCTATCAGTCAGGCGAAGCGCTGTGCACCCAGTGTGAAGCGGAAGGTTTCCGTCACATTACCTGGTACCCGGATCGCCCGGACGTGCTGGCGCGTTTTACCACCAAAATCATTGCGGATAAAACCAAATACCCGTTCCTGCTCTCCAACGGCAACCGTATCGCGCAGGGCGAACTGGAAAATGGCCGTCACTGGGTGCAGTGGCAGGATCCGTTCCCGAAACCGTGTTACCTGTTCGCGCTGGTCGCCGGTGATTTCGACGTGCTGCGTGATACCTTCACCACCCGCTCCGGGCGTGACGTCGCGCTTGAGCTTTACGTCGACCGCGGTAACCTCGACCGCGCGCCGTGGGCGATGACATCGCTGAAAAATTCGATGACCTGGGACGAAGAGCGTTTCGGTCTCGAATACGATCTCGACATCTATATGATCGTCGCCGTCGACTTCTTTAATATGGGCGCCATGGAAAATAAAGGTCTGAACATCTTTAACTCCAAATATGTTCTGGCGCGCACCGATACCGCGACCGATAAAGACTACCTCGATATCGAACGCGTGATCGGTCACGAATATTTCCATAACTGGACCGGCAACCGCGTCACCTGCCGGGACTGGTTCCAGCTCAGTCTGAAAGAGGGGCTGACGGTGTTCCGCGATCAAGAGTTTAGCTCTGACCTCGGGTCCCGTGCGGTAAACCGCATCAGCAACGTGCGCACCATGCGCGGCATGCAGTTTGCGGAGGACGCCAGCCCGATGGCGCACCCGATTCGTCCTGACATGGTTATCGAGATGAATAACTTCTATACCCTGACCGTGTATGAGAAGGGATCGGAAGTCATTCGTATGTTGCATACGCTGCTTGGGGAAACCAACTTCCAGAAGGGGATGCAACTCTACTTTGAACGCCACGACGGCAGCGCCGCTACCTGTGATGATTTTGTTCAGGCGATGGAAGATGCCTCTAACGTCGACCTGTCTCATTTCCGCCGTTGGTACAGCCAGTCCGGTACGCCGGTGGTGTCCGTGCACGATGATTATAATCCGGAAACGGAGCAGTACACCTTAACCATCAAGCAGCGTACGCCGCCGACGGCGGACCAGCCGAAAAAACTGCCGCTGCATATTCCGTTTGATATCGAACTGTACGACAACGAAGGGCAGGTGATCCCGCTGCAGAAGGGCGGTCATCCGCTCCATAACGTGCTGAACGTCACCCAGGCGGAACAAACGTTTGTGTTTGATAACGTCTATTTCCAGCCGGTGCCTTCGCTGCTGCGTGAATTCTCCGCGCCGGTGAAGCTGGAATATAAGTGGAGCGATCAGCAACTGACGTTCCTGATGCGCCATGCCCGCAACGATTTCTCCCGCTGGGATGCTGCGCAAAGCCTGCTGGCGACCTATATTAAGCTCAACGTCGCCCGCCACCAGCAGGGCCAGCCGCTGTCCCTGCCGATCCATGTTGCCGATGCGTTCCGCGCCATTCTGCTGGATGAAAACATCGACCCGGCGCTGGCGGCGGAAATCCTCACCCTGCCGTCGGCTAACGAAATTGCCGAACTGTTTGAGACTATCGACCCGATTGCCATTGCCGCGGTACGTGATGCGTTAACCCGCACGCTGGCGGTCGAACTGGCGGATGAATTCCTTGTAGTGTACAACGCCAACAAGCTGGCGGAATACCGCGTTGAACATGCCGATATCGGCAAGCGCGCGCTGCGTAACACCTGCCTGCGCTACCTTGCGTTTGGTGACGTGGATCTTGCGGATAAGCTGGTAAGCCACCAGTATCATGATGCGGATAACATGACCGATGTGCTGGCCGCACTGGCTGCCGCGGTCGCCGCACAGCTGCCGTGCCGCGACAGGCTGATGCAGGAGTATGACGATAAGTGGCATCACGACGGTCTGGTGATGGATAAATGGTTTATTTTGCAGTCCACCAGCCCGGCGGATAACGTGCTGGAAACCGTACGCAGCCTGCTGGGACATCGCTCGTTCAGCATGAATAACCCGAACCGCCTGCGCTCGCTGATTGGCGCTTTCGCCAGCAGCAACCCGGCGGCGTTCCATGCGCCGGATGGCAGCGGCTATCAGTTCCTCGCCGAAATGCTGACCGAACTGAACAGTCGCAACCCGCAGGTGGCATCGCGCCTGATCGAGCCGCTGATCCGCCTTAAGCGCTATGACGCAAAACGCCAGGAGAAGATGCGTGCGGCGCTTGAACAGCTCAAAGGGCTGGAAAACCTTTCCGGCGATCTGTTCGAAAAAATCACCAAAGCGCTGGCCTGATCCGCTTTGGCGGCCAAACCTCTCTCCTGATGGAGAGAGGTTTGTTTTTTCGTTATGCGTAAACGTTGAGGGACAACGGTTGCCTTACTACGTTTTTTTTGCCGCAGGTCAATTCCCTTTCTGCTCTGGATAGAACATAATACGCCCCCGGTTTGCACACCGGGAATCCAGGAGAGTTCATGTACTACCCCTTCGTTCGTAAAGCCCTTTTCCAGCTCGACCCAGAGCGCGCTCATGAATTGACATTCCAGCAATTACGCCGTGTTACCGGTACGCCTCTTGAGGCGCTGGTGCGCCAGAAGGTGCCATCGAAGCCGGTGACGTGCATGGGACTGACCTTTAAAAATCCGCTGGGTCTGGCGGCAGGTCTGGATAAGAACGGCGAGTGCATTGATGCGCTTGGCGCAATGGGATTTGGATCCATTGAGATAGGTACCGTCACGCCGCGCCCACAGCCAGGTAACGACAAACCGAGAATCTTCCGCCTGGTGGATGCAGAAGGGCTTATCAACCGAATGGGGTTTAATAACCATGGGGTTGATAACCTGGTCGAGAACGTTAAAAAGGCGCATTTTGACGGTATTCTCGGCATTAATATTGGCAAAAATAAAGACACGCCAGTTGAACAGGGTAAAGATGACTATCTGATTTGTATGGAAAAAGTCTATGCCTATGCCGGTTATATTGCGATTAATATTTCATCGCCGAATACCCCGGGCCTGCGTACGCTACAATATGGCGAAGCGCTGGATGATTTGTTGTCGGCGATAAAAAATAAGCAAAGTGAGCTGCAGGCGAAGCATCATAAATATGTTCCGGTGGCGGTTAAGATCGCGCCGGATCTTTTACCTGAAGAATTGATCCAGGTGGCTGATAGTTTAGTTCGCCATAATATCGATGGCGTCATTGCGACCAATACGACGCTCGATCGTTCCCTCGTCCAGGGAATGAAACACTGTGATGAAACCGGTGGCTTAAGCGGTCGTCCTCTGCAACTGAAAAGTACAGAAATTATTCGTTTGCTGTCGACAGAATTAAATGGCCGTTTACCGATAATTGGCGTGGGCGGCATTGACTCGGTGATTGCCGCGCGGGAGAAGTTGGCTGCTGGCGCAACGCTGGTGCAGATTTATTCTGGATTTATTTTTAAAGGTCCGCCGCTGATTAAAGAAATCGTCACGCACATCTAATCTTTCCCTCGCAATTGACAACCAGGGCTTTATTTCCTGCCCTGGTTGTTTTATATTCCCTCACTGTTGCTTATTTAAACATTATGGTCTTTTATTATTTTAGCAATAAACGAAGCGGGAACGGACACGCGAGCATCTGGATGCTTGAATGAACGGGGGAGAGAAATGCGAA
This sequence comes from Pluralibacter sp., assembly GCF_019237635.1. GTDB lineage: Bacteria > Pseudomonadota > Gammaproteobacteria > Enterobacterales > Enterobacteriaceae > Enterobacter_B. The sequence continues at coordinate 19,566 of NZ_JAFAGS010000163.1, read as the reverse complement.
TTAAACCTGACGATAACTGGCGCTGGTATTTTGATGAAGAGCATGACCGAATGATGCTCGATTTAGCCAATGGCATGTTGTTTCGTTCGCGTTTTGCCCGCCGAATGCTGACGCCGGATGCGTTTGACCCTTCAGGCTTTTGCGTTGACGATGCCGCCCTCTACTTCTCCTTTGAAGAAAAATGCCGCGATTTGGAATTATCCAAAGAGCACCGTGCCGAACTGGTGCTGAACGCGCTGGTGGCGGTTCGTTTTCTGAAACCGCAAATGCCAAAAAGCTGGCATTTTGTCGCACATGCCGATGACTGGCAGCCATCTACCGGAGATGCGGCGGCGGTATGGCTCAGCGACAGCGGTGATAAGGTCAATCTGCTGGTCGTGGAAACCGGCGACAACGCCGCGCTTTGCCTGCTGGCGCAGCCGGGGTTGCAGCTGGCGGGCCGTACGATGCAGCTCGGCGATGCGATTAAAGTGATGAACGATCGCCTGCAGCCGCAGGTACCGCAGGCAAGCTACCGTTTCGAACAGGCCGTTTAGCGCGTCAGGCGTAATGCCGTTTTCGGTACGCAGCTACAACAGAGGATGGTTCCGTCCTCGCCAACTGCGCTTTTTTTCAGCGCGCTGACTTCCCCCTCCAGCAACGTAATGCGGCAGCTTCCGCATATCCCCGCGCGGCAGGAGTAAGGCACGCGAATCCCCTGTTGTTCAAGCTGTTCCAGCAGAACCTGCTGGTTATTACCGCGGAACATCTCGCCCTGCCAGTCGATATCGACAACGGCATTCGGATGCGTCTCCTGAGGCTCAGCGTTATCGCTGGCACCAGCGCCATAGGTTTTCGCCGGGCCGGCGGCGAGAATTTCAACATCATCCCCGACGCGCACTACGCCGCTGTTGCGCGCAATCAGATTCTGACCGAAGTCGACGTCGCCATTATCCAGCGCGGTGCGGAATTTTTGCAGCGTGGCTAACGGCTCGCCGGACGGGTGTTTCTGTCCACGCTCGGGGCTGACGGTGGTGAAAATGCAGCGGCTGCAAGGTTTAACGACGTCGAAAATAACCTCGCCGATGCGAATCACCTTCCAGCTGTCTTCCGCCCAGGCGGGAACGCCGGTAACGACGAGGTTGGGGCGAAACTGTTCCATCTGCACGCCCGCCGGGCAGCGTTGCTGCAAATCGCGCAGGGAGGCATCGTTGGTCAGCAAATAGGGGAAACCATCGGCAAAGGCGAGGGGAACGGCATCGTGGCGTTTGACCCGACGGGTTAATTCCGGTCCGACCCAGCGAAGCTGAACGTTGCGGTTAAAAAAGCCCGACAGCCAGCGGTTAATCACGTCTGGCGCGACCAACGCGGTGAAATGGTTGCCCCAGACTTCCGTTGGCTCAGGCGGGCGAGTGAAATCGGTAAAGCGCACCAGCGCGCTGCTGCCATCCGGCGCGGTCAGGTGGAGACCGTCATGTACCGGGACGGGGGTGAAGCGCACCATCTGTGGAAACTGACGAGCGGTAATAAAGGTGCCATCAGTTTCGGTGACCATAAAAATGCGGTCAAAGGCCAGACCGCTGACGTCTGCCAGCACATGTGTGAGGCCGATACCACGCATGGATTTTACTGGATGTATAAATAACCGTGATAACGTCGCCATTCCACTTCCCCCTGCGCTAAAAAAAATTAGCCCTCAACTTTATGATATGAAGTCCGGATTGGCTATAATGCGCAACAATTTTATTTGAGTAACGAAGTGACGATATGAATTCTCTGTTTGCCAGTACGGCCCGCGGGCTGGAAGAGCTGTTAAAAACTGAACTTGAAGGCCTAGGCGCATCTGAGTGCCAGGTCGTTCAGGGCGGTGTCCATTTTCAGGGGGACACGCGGCTGCTGTACCGGAGTCTGATGTGGAGCCGCCTGGCGTCGCGCATCATGATGCCGTTGGGGGAGTGTAAGGTCTACAGCGACCTCGACCTCTACCTCGGCGTGCAGGCCATCAGATGGACAGAGATGTTTAACCCTGGCGCGACGTTTGCCGTCAGCTTCAGCGGGTTGAACGAAGAGATCCGCAACAGCCAGTATGGTGCGATGAAGGTGAAAGACGCGATTGTCGACGCGTTCACCCGTAAAAACTTGCCGCGCCCGAGCGTCGATCGCGAGAATCCTGATCTACGCATCAACGTACGCCTGAATAAAGAAATCGCGCATATTTCGCTCGATCTGAGCGGCGACGGTTTGCATCTGCGCGGCTATCGCGATCGTACCGGTATTGCGCCGATCAAAGAAAATCTGGCCGCCGCTATCGTAATGCGTTCCGGCTGGCAGCCGGGCACACTGCTGCTTGACCCTATGTGCGGCTCCGGAACGTTGCTGATTGAAGCGGCGATGTGGGCGACCGATCGCGCGCCAGGACTGCATCGCGGCCAGTGGGGCTTTAGCGGCTGGGCGCAGCACGACGAAGCGGTCTGGGCCGAGGTAAAAGCCGACGCGCAGACCCGTGCGCGTCAGGGACTGGCGGCCTATGAATCGCGCTTCTTTGGCTCTGATATCGACGGCCGGGTCATTGAACGCGCCCGCAGCAACGCCCGTCGCGCGGGCGTTGCAGAGTTGATTCAATTTGAGGTTAAGGACGTCGCCCAGCTGTCAAATCCGTTGCCGAAAGGGCCATACGGGACGGTCATCAGCAACCCGCCGTACGGTGAACGTCTGGAAAGCGAACCGTCGTTGATCGCTCTGCATAACCTGCTCGGACGCATTATGAAAACCCAGTTTGGCGGCTGGAATCTGTCGATGTTCAGCGCCTCGCCGGAGCTGCTAAGCTGCCTGCAATTGCGCGCCGAGCGTCAGTTTAAAGCCAAAAACGGCCCGCTGGACTGCGTGCAGAAAAACTATCACCTGGCGGAAAACGATGGCGCGGCGCCGGTGATGCTGGCGGACGATTATGCCAACCGTCTGCGTAAAAATCTGAAGAAATTCGAGAAATGGGCGCGTCAGGAAGGGGTTGAGTGCTACCGCCTGTACGACGCCGATTTACCCGAGTACAACGTGGCGGTGGACCGCTATGCTGACTGGGTGGTGATTCAGGAATATGCGCCGCCGAAATCCATTGATGCCACCAAAGCGCGCCAGCGTCTGTTTGACGTCATCGCCGCCACCATTTCCGTACTGGGGATTGCGCCGAATAAGCTGGTGCTGAAAACCCGCGAGCGTCAGAAAGGGAAAAATCAGTACCAGAAAATGAGCGAGAAGGGGGATTTCATGCAGGTGAGCGAATACAACGCCCGCCTGTGGGTCAACCTGACCGACTATCTGGATACGGGTCTGTTCCTCGATCACCGTATCGCCCGCCATATGCTGGGCCAGATGAGCAAGGGGAAAGATTTTCTTAACCTGTTCTCCTATACCGGCAGTGCCAGCGTGCATGCCGGGCTCGGCGGCGCGCGCAGTACGACTACCGTCGACATGTCGCGTACTTACCTGGAGTGGGCCGAGCGTAACCTGCGCCTGAACGGCCTGACGGGGCGCGGGCATCGCCTGCTGCAGGCCGACGTACTGGGCTGGCTGCGTGAAACTGACGAGCAGTTTGACCTGATTTTTATCGACCCGCCGACCTTCTCTAACTCCAAGCGTATGGCGGATACGTTTGACGTGCAGCGCGATCACCTGAATCTGATGACCGACCTCAAACGCCTGCTGCGCAAAGGGGGCACCATCATGTTCTCCAACAACAAGCGCGGTTTCCGCATCGATCACGACGGGCTGGCGAAACTGGGGCTGAAAGCACAAGAAATTACGCAAAAAACGCTTTCTCCGGATTTTGCGCGCAACGGTCAGATCCACAACTGCTGGCTGATTACAGCCGCCTGAAGGAAAGAATAGATGTCTTTAATTAGTATGCATGGCGCATGGCTGTCGTTCAGCGATGCGCCGCTTCTGGATAATGCTGAACTGCATATCGAAGATAATGAGCGCGTCTGTCTGGTTGGCCGTAACGGCGCCGGTAAATCGACGCTGATGAAGATCCTCAATCGTGAACAGGGGCTGGATGATGGCCGCATCGTTTACGAACAGGATTTGGTGGTCGCGCGTCTGCAACAGGATCCGCCGCGTAACATCGCCGGCAGCGTCTATGATTTTGTGGCCGAAGGCATTGAGGAGCAAGCGGAATACCTCAAGCGTTACCATGAAATCTCGCATCTGGTGATGACGGATCCAAGCGATAAAAACCTCAACGAAATGGCGCGCGTCCAGGAACTGCTGGATCACCACGGCTTATGGCAGTTGGAAAACCGGATCAACGAAGTGCTGGCGCAACTGGGCCTTGAGGCGGATACGCCGCTGGCCTCGCTCTCCGGCGGCTGGCTGCGTAAGGCGGCGCTCGGCCGCGCGCTGGTGAGCGGTCCGAAGGTGCTGTTGCTCGATGAACCGACCAACCACCTCGATATTGAAACCATCGACTGGCTGGAAGGGTTCCTGAAAAACTTCGGCGGCACCATTATCTTTATCTCCCACGACCGTTCGTTTATCCGCAACATGGCGACGCGAATTGTCGACCTCGATCGCGGCAAGCTGGTGACCTACCCTGGCGATTACGATACCTATCTGCTGGAAAAAGAAGAAAACCTGCGTGTCGAAGAGCTGCAAAACGCGGAATTTGACCGCAAGCTGGCCCAGGAAGAGGTATGGATCCGCCAGGGCATTAAGGCCCGTCGTACCCGCAATGAAGGCCGCGTGCGCGCCCTGAAAGCGATGCGCCGCGAACGCAGCGAGCGTCGTGACGTGATGGGCAGTGCGAGAATGCAGGTCGAAGAGGCGAGCCGCTCCGGAAAAATCGTCTTTGAAATGGAAAATGTCCATTATCAGGTAGACGGCAAAGTGCTGGTGAAGGACTTCTCCGCCCAGGTGCAGCGCGGCGATAAAATTGCGCTGATTGGCCCTAACGGCTGCGGGAAAACCACGCTGCTGAAGCTGATGCTCGGTCAACTGCAGGCCGACAGCGGCCGTATCCATGTCGGCACTAAGCTTGAGGTCGCCTACTTCGACCAGCATCGCGCAGAGCTCGACCCGGAAAAAACGGTGATGGACAACCTGGCGGAAGGCAAACAGGAAGTGATGGTCAACGGTAAACCCCGCCATGTGCTGGGTTATCTGCAGGACTTCCTGTTCCACCCTAAACGGGCGATGACGCCAGTGCGCGCGCTTTCGGGCGGGGAGCGCAACCGCCTGCTGCTGGCACGCTTGTTCCTCAAGCCCAGCAACCTGCTAATCCTCGATGAACCAACAAACGATCTCGACGTCGAAACGCTTGAGCTGCTGGAAGAGCTGGTTGATAGCTATCAGGGGACGGTGTTGCTGGTCAGCCACGATCGTCAGTTCGTCGATAATACTGTGACCGAATGCTGGATTTTCGAAGGCGAAGGGCGAATCGGTCAGTACGTCGGCGGCTACCACGATGCACGCGGTCAGCAGACGCAGTCTCAGTTTAAAAAACCGGCGGTTGTGAAGAATGATTCTGTAACAGAACAACCGAAAGCAGGAACTGTCAAACGGGCAAGTAACAAACTAAGCTATAACCTGCAGCGCGAATTAGAGCAGTTGCCTCAACGGCTTGAGGAACTGGAAGCAAACCTCGAAAGTCTGCAGGCACAGGTAGCGGATCCTGCGTTCTTCAATCAGCCTCACGACCAGACGCAAAAAGTGCTTGCCGACATGGCCGCGGCGGAGCAGGCGCTGGAAGAGGCTTTCGAGCGCTGGGAATACCTGGAAGCGTTAAAAAACGGCGGCTAATCAGAGGACGTAGTTCATGTGCGAACAACATCATGCAGCGCGGCATATTCTGTGCCCGCAGTGCGATCTGCTGGTGGCCTTACCGCACCTTGAACACCGACATAAAGCGTCGTGCCCGCGTTGTGGCACTACGCTGACCACCGAGTGGGACGTGCCAAGGCAGCGTCCCACTGCCTATGCGCTGGTGGCGCTGTTTATGCTGGTGCTGGCGAACCTCTTTCCCTTTGTGAGTATGAACGTTGGGGGTATCCACAGTGAAATCGAGCTGCTGGAGATCCCGAACGTGCTCTTTACCGAGGACTACGCCAGCCTCGGCTCCTTCTTTATGCTGTTTGTGCAGCTGGTTCCGGCATTCTGTCTGCTCACCATTCTGTTGCTGGTGAACAGAGCTCCCTTGCCGCAAAAAGTGCAAATCGTCCTGGCCCGCATCCTGTTTCAGCTTAAAACCTGGGGTATGGCGGAAATCTTCCTTGCTGGGGTGCTGGTCAGTTTCGTGAAGCTGATGGCCTACGGGGACATTGGCGTCGGCAGTAGCTTTGCGCCCTGGTGCCTGTTTTGTCTGCTTCAGCTGCGGGCCTTTCAGTGCGTGGATCGCCGCTGGTTGTGGGACGATATCGCGCCGATGCCTGCCATCAAACAGCCATTACGCATCGGGGTTTCCGGGCTGCGTCAGGGGTTGCGTTCTTGTCCCTGCTGTACGGCGATATTGCCAGTGGAAAATGGCGTTTGCCCTCGCTGCCAGACGAAAGGTACCGCCCGGCGTAAGCACAGTCTGCAATGGACGATGGCGCTGCTGGTGACCTCCATCATCCTGTATCTGCCCGCGAATATCATGCCGATTATGATTACCGATCTGTTGGGCAACCAGCTGCCTTCCACGATCATCGCCGGGGTTATTCTGCTGTGGAGCGAAGGATCGTATCCGGTGGCGTTGGTGATATTTATCGCCAGTATTATGGTTCCGACGCTCAAAATGCTCGCCATTGGCTGGCTGTGCTGGAATGCCAACGGCAATGGCCCGCACGACAGCGAGCGTATGCATCTGATTTACGAAGTAGTGGAGTTCGTTGGCCGTTGGTCAATGATTGATGTCTTTGTCATCGCTGTGCTTTCGGCGCTGGTGCGCATGGGAGGGCTGATGAATATCTATCCGGCAATGGGCGCGGTGATGTTTGCGCTGGTGGTCGTGATGACGATGTTCTCGGCAATGACCTTTGATCCCCGCTTACTGTGGGACCGCGAGCCAGAGTCAAACCATGAGGAAACACAACAACATGGAAAATAAGAGTGGAGAGGCCAGGGTGCAAAAGGTGAAAAACTGGTCGCCGGTGTGGATCTTTCCCATCGTTACGGCGCTCATTGGGGCGTGGATCCTCTTTTACCACTACAGCCACCAGGGACCGGAGGTGACGCTTATCACCACCAATGCGGAAGGTATTGAGGGGGGGAAAACCCGAATTAAGAGCCGCAGCGTGGACGTAGGCGTGGTGGAGAGCACAATGCTGACGGACGATCTGACGCACGTTGAGATCAAGGCGCGGCTGAATTCCGGGATGGAGAAGCTGCTGCACAAAGACTCCGTGTTCTGGGTCGTCAAACCGCAGGTTGGCCGTGAGGGCATCAGCGGCCTCGGAACGCTGCTTTCCGGCGCCTATATTGAGCTACAGCCGGGGGTTAAGGGGTCCAGGCCGGGCCGCTATCAGCTGCTGGATGCGCCGCCGCTGGCGCCGCCGGATGCGAAAGGGATCCGCGTGTTGCTGGAGAGCAACAAGGCAGGACAGCTTTCCCCTGGCGATCCGGTGCTTTTCCGTGGCTATCGCGTAGGGTCTGTTGAGACCAGCACCTTCGATCCGAAGAAAAGAACCATCAGCTACCAGCTGTTTATCAATGCGCCGAACGACCGTCTGGTGACGACGAATGTGCGTTTCTGGAAGGACAGCGGGATTGCGGTGGATTTAACCTCCGCCGGGATGCGGGTCGAAATGGGTTCGCTTTCTACCCTGTTCGGCGGCGGCGTGAGCTTTGATATTCCTCAAGGTCTTGAACTGGGCCAGCCGGTTGCGGAGAAGACGGAGTTTACGCTCTATGATGACCAGAAGAGCATTGCCGATTCGCTGTACACCGATCATATCGATTACCTGACGTTCTTTAAAGATTCCATCCGCGGGCTGCAGCCGGGCGCGCCGGTTGAGTTCCGCGGCATTCGTCTGGGGACTGTAGATAAAGTGCCGTTCTTCCCGCCGGGAATGCGTCAGAAACTGAATGACGACTACCGGATCCCGGTGCTTATCCGCATTGAGCCGGAGCGGCTTAAGGCGCAACTGGGCGAAGATACTGATGTCGGCGTACATCTGAATGAGTTGCTGGGCCGCGGTCTGCGCGCCTCGCTGAAAACCGGCAACATTGTGACCGGCGCGCTGTATATCGATCTGGACTTCTATCCGAAGGCGGAACCGATGACGGGCAGCCGAAGCTTTGCCGGATACGTTATTATCCCGACGGTGAGCGGCGGTCTGGCGCAGATCCAGCAGCGTCTGATGGAAGCGCTGGATAAGATCAATAACCTGCCGTTGACCCCGCTGCTGACGCAGGCGACCAGTACGCTCTCGGAAAGCCAGAAGACAATGCAGCGTATGCAGACGACGCTGGATAACCTGAATAAGATAACTGCGAGCCAGTCAATGCAGCAGTTGCCTGCGGATATGCAGAGCACGCTGCGTGAACTCAACCGCAGTATGCAGGGCTTCCAGCCAGGCTCGGCTGCCTATAACAAGATGGTGGCGGATATGCAGCGCCTTGATCAGGTATTGCGCGAGCTGCAGCCAGTACTGAAAACTCTCAATGATAAGAGCAATGCGCTAGTGTTCGAAGCGAAGGATAAAAAGGATCCACAGCCGAAGAGGGCGAAAGAATGAAAAAATGGCTACCGGTGGTAGTGGCGTGCCTGTTATCCGCATGCAGCAGCAGCGGCAGTGATAGCAAAACGTACTATCAGCTGCCGCTTCCGCAGGCTGGCGCGCAGAGCAGCGCCAGCCAGAACAGCCACCTGCTGTGGGTTGAACAGGTCAGTATTCCTGATTATCTCGCAGGGAACGGCGTGGTATATCAGACCAGCGATGTGCAGTATGTGATAGCCACTAACAACCTGTGGGCGAGCCCGCTCGATCAGCAGCTCAGAACCACGCTGGTGGCTAACCTCAGCGACCAACTGCCGGGCTGGGTGGTGGCGTCACAGCCGCTTGGCAGCGACCAGGATACCCTGAACGTCAACGTCAGCGGTTTCCACGGACGTTATGACGGGCGTGTTATCGTCAGCGGCGAGTGGCTGTTGAAGCATCAGGGGCAACTGATTAAGCGTCCATTCCACATCGAGCTTAAGCAACAGCAGGATGGCTATGATGCGATGGTGAAGTCGCTGGCCCAGGCCTGGAGCCAGGAGGCGGCGGCGATTGCCCAGTCGATTAATCGTCTGCCATAAGTAAAATCTGTTAGAAAAAACCGTCGCGAACTGCAGCTCCGCGACGGTTTTTTTTGCTTCTTCGCTCAGGTTGTTACCTGTGCCAGCTCACACTTTTTGTACAAATGAAATTTTGAGTAGCTCACAAATATGACAATGGCGTGAATTTTGCGCATTGACGATTCCGGCAATTCACGGTATCTCTTATAGGTGATTGCATATTTTGTAATCACTGTTTTCTTTTCCACCAGATCTAAAAATGAGGGAAACGAGGCATGAAGAGACAAAAACGAGATCGCCTGGAACGGGCACATCAACGTGGTTACCAGGCCGGCATTGCCGGGAGATCGAAAGAAATGTGTCCTTACCAGACCTTAAATCAAAGGTCTCATTGGCTGGGAGGCTGGCGAGAAGCCATGGGGGACAGGGCAGTAGTCGCCTGATGCTGTCTCTTTAAATTAAGAAGCCTCCATACATGGAGGCTTCGCCGTTTATACTCGTCACACTTCAAGTTGCATGTGCGTTGGCTACGTTCACTCACCCCAGTCACATAGTTATCTATGCTCCTGGGGATTCGTGAACTTGCCGCCTTCCTGCAACTCGAATTATTTAGAGTATACATTGCATAAAACAGAGGGGATCAGAACGCGGAAGTATCCTGGAACAGACCCACTTTCAGGTCGGTTGCGGTATAGATCAGACGACCATCAACCAGCACTTCGCCATCGGCCAGACCCATGATCAGACGACGGTTAACGATGCGTTTGAAGTGAATACGGTAGGTCACTTTCTTCGCGCTCGGCAGAACCTGGCCGGTAAATTTCACTTCACCTACGCCCAGAGCACGGCCTTTGCCTTCGCCGCCCAGCCAGCCGAGGTAGAAACCTACCAGCTGCCACATGGCGTCAAGACCGAGGCACCCCGGCATGACCGGATCGCCGATAAAGTGACAACCGAAGAACCACAGGTCCGGATTGATATCCAGTTCTGCCTCAACGTAGCCCTTATCGAAGTTGCCGCCCGTTTCCGTCATTTTGACGACACGGTCCATCATCAACATGTTCGGTGCTGGCAGCTGCGGGCCTTTAGCGCCAAACAGCTCACCGCGACCAGAGGCAAGAAGGTCTTCTTTTGTATAGGATTCGCGTTTATCTACCATGTTTTCAGTAAGCCTTATTTTGAGTTCGCGACGCAGGATAGCTAACACGTGTACGCTGAACAAGTCCGATCAGTTGGAATTAAACCAGTTTAGCCAGCGCAGCGGCCAGGGGCGATGATGCGCGTCCTGTTGTGTTGCCTGCGCGATACGTTCCTGAATAGTTTGCAGCAGTGTCGTTTTGCCTTCGCCATCCCACACCAGTTGGGTCAGGAGCGGGAGGGCATCAGTAACATCATCGATCGCCCAGAGCGAGAACTCGCCAGCCTCTATCGCCTGCTGCACGTCCTGCGCCAGGCTCAGATGACGAATATTCGCCGACGGAATTATCACACCCTGTTTCCCTGTCAGACCGCGCTGCTGGCAGATGGCGAAAAACCCTTCAATCTTCTCATTCAGTCCCCCGACAGGCTGCGCCCGGCCAAACTGATCGACAGAACCGGTAATGGCAATGCTCTGATTCACCGGAACATTGGCCAGGGCGCTTATCAGCGCGCAGAGCTCCGCCATGGAGGCGCTATCACCGTCGACTTCGCTGTAGGACTGCTCAAACGTCAGCGAGGCCGAGAAGGGGATCTGCTGCTCAAGACCCAGCTCCGCCATCAAGAACGACTGCATAATCATCATGCCCTTAGCATGGATGTTTCCGCCCAGCTCGGCTTTGCGTTCGATATCGATAAATTCACCGTCGCCGATATGGACCACACAGCTGATTCGGGACGGTTCGCCGAACGCACGGGGGTGTCCCGGGAATTCGATGACAGACAGCGCATTAATTTGGCCAACCTGTTCACCGTCGGTTTCGATGAGGATCTGCTCAAGTAGAATTTCATCCTGCATCCGCTCCGCGAGATACCCCTCGCGCCACTGGCGCTGAGTAAGCATTGTCGCAAGCTGCTCGGCGTTCAGGCTGCCGGTATCGCAAAAGGCGGCCGCTTCACGCAGTTGGCGGCCAATCCACAGCGGACAAAGCGGCAGCGTTTGCTGATCGCCGGTATAACGCGCGGCTTCCTGGATAAGCAATGGCCAGGCCGACGCGTCAGGCCCCGGCAGATTCTGCTGGTGCGCGATATGCCACACCCACTGGCACCACAGCTTTTGCGTCTCTTCGTCAACAATCTGCAGATTGTCTTCATATTCACTGTAGATGATAGTGTCGTACAGCTCCGGCTCTATTTCCTGGAAATCAGCAAGCGATTCCCGTTCGCCGACCAGCATCACCTTCAGCGACAGCGGCATGGCCGGGATACTGACGGGCAGGGGACGCGCGTCATCAAAGGAGAGCCAGCGGAAACGCTGCTGGGTGACGATGTTTTTCAGCCGCATCCAGAGCAGCGGTTGCGCAAGCAGTGCGCGCAGAGAGAGGATCAGCACGCCGCCGTTAGCCTGATGCACCAGGCCCGGCTGCAGGCTAATTTCACCATTAAACTGACGTACGCAGCCAAACAGCTGCTCAGCCTCCACCCAATCGGCGTGAATGACAGGCCCCAGGCTTGCAAAATTATCGCCTGCCTGCTCTGCGGGCTGCATCGTCACGTTTTTACCCTGGATCTGGTAATTAACGCCGGTCAGCGTTTCCTCGGGTTCTCGCAGCGCGACGGTTGCATCATTCAGCAGTTGAAAATAGTCGGGTTCTTCCGGCGCTTTCACCAGCAGAAATGAGGAGATCGCCTGCGGATGGAGAAATTGCTCCAGCGCGTAAAATAAGCGCGCCTGAGTGTCACTCAGCAAAGAATCGGGTTCCGAAGCCAGACTGGGCTGCGCAAACAGCGTCTGATAGGCTTCAGTATCAGGGATAAGGGCGCGTCGGGGAAGTTTAGTAATGGTCAAAGTCGCTGTTTTTTAGTTAGATGTAAAGCGAAGGATTATACCCTATGCTGCCAGTGAGCACACGGGGAATAGCGGGCATCTTTTAGACGCTCCCTGGCATTGCGCACGGAAGGTGATTTCTTCTCAGCACATCGGTAAAAACCTGTTATTCTGAAATGAGTTACACGGTCACATTGAGATCGCAATGAAATATCAACAACTGGAAAACCTTGAAAGCGGCTGGAAGTGGAATTACCTGGTAAAGAAGCATCGTGAAGGTGAGCTGATTACCCGCTATGTTGAGGCCAGCGCTGTTCAGGAAGCGGTAGATGTGTTGCTGACGCTCGAAAATGAACCCGTGCAGGTTAATGGTTGGATTGAGCAGCATATGAATCCTGACCTGCAAAACCGCATGAAGCAGACCATTCGTGCGCGGCGTAAGCGGCATTTTAACGCCGAGCATCAGCATACGCGTAAGAAATCTATCGACCTGGAGTTTATGGTCTGGCAACGGCTGGCGGGGCTGGCGCAGCGTCGCGGCAAAACGTTATCCGAAACCGTTGTGCAACTGATTGAAGATGCGGAAAACAAAGAAAAGTACGCGACGAAGATGAGCAACCTGAAGCAGGATTTGCAGGCGCTGTTAGGCAAAGAGTAGCCTTCGCGCTTTACGTTCTGGAGAATAAAAAAACCCCGCAGCGCGGGGTTTTTTATAAGACGATAAACTTAAGCCTGCGGCTGAGTTACAACGTCTTTGATACCTTTAACTTCGATCTCTACGCGACGATCTGGTGCCAGGCAGTCGATCAGTGCAGCGCGAGCTTTCACGTTGTTACAGGTGCTGCCAGTAACCGGGTCAGATTTGCCCATGCCACGTGCAGAGATTTTGTTAGCCGGGATACCTTTGGAAACCAGGTAATCTACAACAGACTGTGCACGCTGGGTGGACAGTTTCTGGTTGTAAGCTTCGGAACCGATGCGGTCAGTGTAGCCCAGAACAACGACGGAACCGTCTTTCGGATCCAGGTTGCTCAGCTGGGAGTACAGCTGATCCAGTGCCTGCTTACCTTCCGGTTTCAGGGTTGCTTTGTTGAAGTTAAACAGAACGTCAGACTTCAGAGTGAAGTGCTTGGTCTGTACTTCTGGAGCCGGAGCCGGAGCCGGAGCGATGACTGGAGCAGCAACTTCGCCCTGGCCGAAACGGTAGGAAACACCCAGGCTCAGCATGCCGTTGTCCGGACGAACGCCAACAGTACTTGCGTCACCGATGTTGTTAACCCACTGGTATTCCAGACGAGTTGCGATGTCACGGGTGATTGCCCACTCAACGCCACCAGCAACCAGCGGAGAAACGCCGGTGTCGTGGTTGTCGCCAGCGATGTTGTTGCTGGAGTCAGCGCGCCATACCATGCCGCCCAGACGGGTGTAGATGTCCAGGTCGTCAGTGATCGGGTAACCCAGTTTAGCAGTCAGCTGAACGCCCTGAGCTTTGAATGCGCCGTTAACTGCGTCGCCTTTGTACGGCATACGACCCAGCCAGTCATAACCCATTTCGAAACCAACATACGGGTTCACCTGGTAACCACCGAACGCACCGGCACCCACCTGGCTGCTGTGAGTCGGGCCGTTGTTGTTCAGTTCATCGTTGTACCAACCGGTATCATGGAACTGAGACCAGCCCAGTTTACCACCTGCATACCAGGTATTATCTTTCGGTGCGGCCTGCGCTACGGTAGCGAAGCCAGCCAGTGCCACTGCAATCGCGATAGCTGTCTTTTTCATTTTTTGCGCCTCGTTATCATCCAAAATCGCCATGAAGCTCCATCAGGAATTCACGGTTAAATCCTTCACCGGGGGCGTGACTTGTTAATAACTATGCCAATATATAGTGTCAGCCGAGCACCCCTGGCGATGTAAAGTCTACAACGTAGCTGAAAACTTACAAGTGTGAAGTCTGTCAGGCATATGAAAAAAAAAGAATTGTATACACATTATTTAACAAATGTGCTTATTTTTTAGACGGGGCAAAATGCTGCAAACCGCGCCAGACAAGCATTCCCGCAAAATTGACCCTAAGAAAGAGTGGGTTATCGACCGTCTAAAAAAAATACCAGGAAAAATCTTAAATTCACTCAATGAAACACATTTGAGTGAATTTTTGCACTAGAAAATTGTCTCGGTGGCAGGGAGGTGTTGCGTACAGGACGCATAACAAACCCCAATGCGTTACCTTCTTCCGCGGCGTTGACGAGGCGAATATGCTCCTCTTCGGTCAATGCTTCCGGCAACCAACCGATGACGACGCTATAGTTACCGGTGCGCAACGCGCGAATCATCGATTCCAGCGTTTCCTTTGGCGTCATCTGATTTGCCTGCATCACCTTAGAAAGCGATAATCCGGACGCCTGAACCCACTGGCGGCTTAGCTTCTGTTGCGGCGTCAACCACAGCTGCCAGCGCTCCTGCTGCCCCAGTTGCTGCAGCAGCGGCAACAACAGCAACTGCGTCATCATTGGCTGGTCTTCACGGTAAAGCACTTCGCTGATCAGCCCGCTTGAAAAGGGCTGAGAGGGGCGACCTGTTGTGGACGCCGGGGTCATTGATGAGCGATTAACATAACCAGAAGTGTACATAGTGCATCCCGCCTTGTGGGTTACTGTATGAATATACAGTACATCCACTGAGTACAAAGATCAACCTCATTTTCTGAAAGGATCTCGCAAATTTGTCCGGTTACGGTGATCTGTTGCAGGTTCATCTTGCTCCCGTACCCGAAGTTTCTTATTTTCCCTGTTAGCGGATCCGTTATCACATTTTAAATCTATGTCCATGATTACAGGGAATAATCATGAAAAATTTATCTTATCAACGGATCTATGAATCTGAAGAATGTTTGTCGCCTCTGGGAAAGATTCGCCATCGCGCGTTGTTTGGCGGGTACAGTCTCTCCGTCGACGACACGGTATTCGCCATGGTCGCGGAGGGGGAGCTTTACCTCAGGGTATGCGAGGAAAGCGCAACCTATCACGTCGCGCATCCGCCGACGCTGCTAACGTTATCGAAACGCGGCAGGCGGGTCTCCCTGAACTATTACCTGGTGGATGACGAATTATGGCTGAACAGACCTTTGCTCTTGCAGTTGTCGAAGCAGGCCCTTGGCGAAGCACTACAGGAGAAGCGACGACGTCGGGGAACAGGAAGGTTGAAGGATTTACCCAATATCTCTTTCCAACTGGAGATGCTGCTACATGAAACCGGCGTCAACGATCCGCAAACGCTGCGGGCGTTAGGTTCCGCCACTGCCTGGTTTCGGCTGCGCAGGATCAGGAAGGATTTAAACGTCAGCGTTCTGTTTGCTCTGGAAGGCGCAATTCTTGGGCTCCACGCGGCGGCGATTCCGCACCAGCGGCGTCAGCATCTGCAGGAATGGGCTGAGATGCTGACGGAGGAGAAGAGAGGTTAGCGCGGTTGATGAAGCACCTGCTGCTGCAGACGGCAAATCTCCGGCAGCAGGCTTACCATCAGGCCAATCTGCTGTAGCACCAGCGGCTCTTTGCTGTCGGCCCTTGGCTCAAGATGACGGATCCTCTCCATCAGCCCGGATAGCGAGCATTGTACGCGCTGCTCATCTGCCGGGGTATGGTGAAAGGCGTCATCCACATAGCAGACGGCATCGTCAAGCAGCGTCAGGATTTCCGCATTTCCAAGCTTTTCCCGGTGGGCGCCCAGCGCCGCGATATAGCTGGTAAACGTGTGATTGAGGCACAGCAAACGGAACGCGGTTTCCCGCATCTCATCCGTCATACGCGGCTCCGTTGACATGTTGGAGACCACGGAGGCCATTTCCGCATCGCGGTTCCAGGCATCGCGACGGGCGATGCGGTATGCCAGGCGGTTATCACGCCCCTGATGATACTGTTCGAGGATCGCGTCCAGATAGCGGCAGTTCGCGTCAATGGCCCGCTCCAGCACTCTTGGTAGGTTGCGGAACTTCCAGTCCGGCCAGATAAAGCTGACGGCAGCCCAGGCGATGGCGCAGCCAAGCAGGGTGTCGAAGATGCGCGGCAGGGCGACTTCGAACCCTTCGCCCAGCAGGTTGAAGCACAGCAGCACCAGCAACGTGATGAACATGGTCGCATGCGCATACTGGACGTTGCGAAACGAAAAGAACAGCACGCCGGTAAGGACGATCAGCAGTAGTTGCCCCTCAACAGACGGTACCAGCAGCAGCACCGGCAGACCAATCGCAACGCCTGTCAGCGTACCTACGATACGCAGCGCCAGGCGGTGCCGGGTGGCGTTGTAGTTAGGCTGGCAGACAAACAGGCTGGTCAGCAGGATCCAGTAGCCGTGATTGAGCCCGGTAAACTGAATGAAGGCATAGCCCGCGCAGAGCACCAGCGACATTCTGACCGCATGGCGAAACAGCGCCGACTCCGGGGAGAGGTTGCGGCTCAGGCGTAAGCGGATATCGCTAAACCCGTGCAGGCTGTCGTCGGCGAGCAGCGTTTCTGTTTCGCTTTGCGGCAGCGCCTGTTGTTGCTCTGACTCTATCGTGGCAAGCATCGCGTCGATGGCCCGCAGATTATTGAGCAAAAATCCCAGCGCTTTCATCTGTTCGGTGGGCGCGCCGCTGGCTTTCACGCGATCGAGCGCCGCATCAAGGTGGGCGAACACGCGTTCAAAGCGCCCGTCGTGCTGGTAGGGAGTACGCAGCAGAATGGATTTCGCCAGTTGCTGACACGCCTGCGACTGCATCGACATCAGCCGCTGAAAGCGAAACATCACGTCGCTGTAGCGAAAGTTGTCCCGCAGCATCTGATACTGGATGTGCGATGAACTGGCGCGCTCGTGAATATCCTGGGCGACAAAATAGTAATGCAGCGTCCGACGGGTACCGCGCTGGCCGCGATCGCCGCGCAGGCGGGTCAGCAGCGAGGTTTTAGTCTGATTCAGGGTGGCGACTAACTGTCCATTCGCCAGCGCCAGTTCATACATCGGCGCCTGGCTCTCATCCTCAATATCCGGATCAAACAGGCGCGATTTCAGCTCAAGATAATGGGCCAACTGTTCAAAGCTGCGGGCGAGGTTATCCTGCAACGGGCGGATGGGAAAAATCAGGTGCCCCGTCAGCGTCAGCAGGTTATACCAGACCGCACCGGCAATCAGCAGCAGCGGCTGCTGATACCAGTGGTCGTAGAGCGAGACGCCAAGCATCGTATAAATCGCGATAAGCAGGGCGCCGAAGGCAATGGTGGCGTAACGCTGGCCCAACCCACCGAGCAGGATAAAGCCGCTGGTCGAGAGCGTTAGTCCCAGGGCGAACGCCCAGGGCCAGGGAAACAGCAGCTCGACGGAGGAAGAGGCGATGAAAAAACAGATCAGCGTGATCACCAGATTGCGTAACCGCCCGGTGAGGCGATCGTCAAGGTCGGTGAGCGCTGCCGCCACGACGCCCAGCGTCAGCGGGATAGTCAGCTTAACCTCGCCCAGCCACCAGGGCAGGGCGACGGTACCGCAAAGGGCGATAAAAATTCTGACGTTATACAGCCAGGCGCTGTTCCGGGTATAACGTCTGATGACGGGACTTAGCATGCGAGCCTGTGTCCCAATCACTGAAAACGACGACGGGCGTTGGCTTCCCGCGCGGCGCGGGCCACTTCTACAGACACCACGCGACGCCCAACCGGCCACAGCGCGATGGCGGCGATTTTAAAGTTCGCAATGCCGACCGGGATACCGATTATCGTTATGCACTGCATGATACCGGTGCATATGTGCATCAGACACAACCACCAGCCGAACAGCACAAACCACAACACGTTCAGCAGAGTGCCTCCCGCATTGAGCAACGTATTTTTATTACCAGGTTCCAGCTCATCAACATGAATCGCTTCGTTCCCATAAGGCACCAGCGATAATTTTGTTATCTCCCAACATGAACGCGACAGTGGTAGCGTGATAATCAAAATCACGCTGGCCACCGTTGCGACCAACCACCCCAACGTAGTGGCAAAGCCACCCAAAACAAAATTCAAAATATTCAGAACGGTACGCATACGACCTCTGTTCAGTCCAGTGAATAAGAAGACCCGACAATTGTAACGTTTTTTTAGGCTGGAGCACCTGGTATCTGGCGGTTACACTGTCAGACATAAGTATAAAACCGGGATTTAGCAAGACATGGAACTAAAAGCAACAACGTTGGGCAAGCGCATGGCGCAGCACCCGTACGATCGCGTGGAACTTCTTAATGCCGGTGTTAAGGTGTCTGGCGATCGCCATGAATATCTTATTCCTTTCAATCAGTTGACCGAGATTCACTGTAAGCGGGGGCTTGTCTGGGGAGAGCTGGAGTTCGTGCTGCCCGAGAATAAAGTGGTGCGTTTACACGGCACCGAATGGGCCGAAACGCAGCGATTTCATCGCCACCTACAGACCCGCTGGCAGCAGTGGAGCGACGAGATGAGCGCGATTGCCGCCGATCTTCTGCAACAGCAACTCACGGTAATTGCCCGCCATACGGCGGAAGGCAAGTGGTTAACCCGTCAGGCGATCGCCAGCCTGCGCCAAAACATTCTCAGCGCGCTTGAGGGACTGCCGATTCCCACGAGCCGTCTTGATACCTTCGCCAACTGTCGTGAGCTCTGGCGACAGTGCCAGGCCTGGCTTCAGGATATGGATGCCAGCCGTCTGCAGCATAACCAGGCATTTACCGAAACTATGCTGGCGCAATACTCGGCGTTTTTTGAACATATTGAATCATCGCCGCTTAACCCAGCTCAAGCCCGTTCGGTGGTAAACGGTGAGCGATCGCTGCTGGTGTTGGCGGGGGCTGGAAGCGGAAAAACGTCGGTACTGGTGGCGCGGGCGGGCTGGCTGATGGCCCGTGGCGAAGCCGCCGCCGAGCAGATCCTGCTGCTGGCTTTCGGTCGTAAAGCGGCGCAGGAGATGGACGAGCGTATTCGCGAACGTCTCAATACCGACGCGATTTCAGCGCAAACCTTCCATGCTCTGGCGCTGCATATTATCCAGCAGGGGAGCAAAAAAGTTCCTGTTATTAGCCAACTGGAAAACGATGCTGCCGCACGACAGACGCTGTTGATCCGTTGCTGGCAGCAGCAGTGTCAGGAGAAAAAAGCGCAGGCGAAAGGCTGGCGGCAGTGGCTGAAAGAGGAGATGGGCTGGCAGGTGCCGGAAGGCGACTACTGGCGCAATGAAAAATTGCAGAAGCGGCTGGCGGGAAGGCTTGACCGCTGGGTCGGGCTGATGCGCATGCACGGTGGTTCCCAGGCGGAGATGATTGCGGCGGCTCCCGACGAGGCGCGCGAACTTTTCGGCAAGCGTGTGAAGCTGATGGCGCCGCTGCTGA
>NZ_JAFAGS010000103.1 GCF_019237635.1 Pluralibacter sp. | reverse complement strand
TACGTCTACCAGATCACACCGTACGATCTGCGCCATATGAACCCTACGCTGGATTAATCTCCCGCTCGTGTCGCCGTAAAGCGATTCAGCACTCCATTTCAGGCACCTTCGGGTGCCTTTTTTATTTACGAATCTAAAACCATACTCATAATAAAATTTAATATTTTATTTATCATGTAGTTACATTATTTTATTTTTGAAAATGGAAATTGTTTTTGATTTTGAAAAATAATTGCGTAGGCTTAATCCTGCTGAGCGAAAACTACACAACGATCTTTCGTTCGCGTTGGGGAGTGACTTTGGATCAACGACGAGGAGCCGCGTAATGACACAACAGACGACAACGATCGAAGAACTGGCCTTCAGTCAGCCCTTCGGCCAGCAGGAACAACAGGTTTTGACGCCCGAAGCGGTTGAGTTTCTGAGCGAACTGGTGACGCGCTTTACGCCGAAACGCAACAAACTGCTGGCGGCGCGCATTCAGCAGCAGCAGGATATTGATGACGGGATACTGCCTGATTTTCTTTCGGAAACAGCTTCCATTAGGAATAGTGAATGGAAAATTCGCGGTATTCCTGAAGATTTGCTCGACCGTCGCGTGGAAATTACCGGCCCTGTAGAGCGCAAAATGGTGATTAACGCGCTGAATGCTAACGTTAAAGTCTTTATGGCGGATTTCGAAGATTCACTGGCGCCTAACTGGGACAAAGTCATCGATGGACAGATAAACCTGCGTGATGCGGTGAACGGTACCATCAGCTACACCAACGAAGCCGGAAAAATTTACCAGCTTCAGCCTGACCCGGCGATCCTCGTTTGCCGCGTGCGCGGCCTGCATCTGCCTGAAAAACATGTCACCTGGCGCAATGAAGCGATTCCCGGCAGTCTGTTTGATTTCGCGCTCTACTTTTTCCACAACTACAAAGCGTTACTGGCGAAAGGCAGCGGTCCCTATTTCTATCTGCCAAAAACGCAGGCCTGGCAGGAAGCGGCCTGGTGGAGCGACGTGTTCAGCTATACCGAAGACCGCTTCAATCTGCCGCGCGGCACGATCAAAGCAACACTGCTGATTGAAACGCTGCCAGCTGTTTTCCAGATGGATGAGATCCTGCACGCGCTGCGCGATCATATCGTCGGCCTGAACTGCGGCCGCTGGGACTACATCTTCAGCTATATCAAAACTCTGAAAAATCATCCTGACCGTGTCCTGCCCGACAGACAGGTTGTGACCATGGACAAGCCGTTCCTCAGCGCCTATTCGCGTCTGCTGATCAAAACCTGCCACAAGCGCGGCGCATTTGCGATGGGCGGCATGGCGGCGTTTATCCCCAGCAAAGATAGCGAGCGTAACAATCAGGTGCTCAGCAAGGTGAAAGCTGATAAAGCGCTGGAAGCCAATAACGGTCACGACGGGACCTGGATTGCGCATCCGGGGCTGGCGGATACCGCGATGGCGGTCTTTAACCAGGTGCTGGGCGAGAACAAAAACCAGCTGTTCGTCACCCGTGACGACGATGCGCCGATGACCGCCGAACAACTGCTGGCGCCGTGCGAGGGCGAGCGCACCGAAGAGGGTATGCGCGCCAATATTCGCGTCGCTGTGCAGTACATCGAGGCGTGGATCTCCGGCAACGGCTGTGTGCCGATTTACGGCCTGATGGAGGATGCGGCGACGGCGGAAATCTCCCGTACTTCTATCTGGCAGTGGATCCACCACGAGAAGACCCTGAGCAATGGTAAACCGGTGACCAAAGCGCTGTTCCGCCAGATGCTGGCTGAAGAGATGTTGGTGATTCAGGACGAGCTCGGCGAGCACCGCTTCAGCAGCGGCCGTTTTGACGACGCCGCGCGCCTGATGGAGCAGATTACCACCTCTGACGACTTAATCGACTTCCTCACCCTGCCAGGCTATCGCCTGCTTGCGTAAATTCACCACTTAACACAATGGAGCATTTGCACATGAAAACCCGTACTCAACAAATTGAAGAACTGCAAAAAGAGTGGACTCAACCGCGCTGGGAAGGCATTCGTCGTCCGTACAGCGCGGAGGAAGTGGTGAAATTACGCGGCTCCGTAAACCCGGAGCACACGCTGGCGCAGATGGGCGCGGCAAAAATGTGGCGTCTGCTGCACGGCGATGCGAAAAAAGGCTACATCAACAGCCTTGGCGCACTGACTGGCGGCCAGGCGCTGCAACAGGCAAAGGCGGGCATTGAGGCGGTCTACCTCTCCGGCTGGCAGGTGGCGGCGGACGCCAACCTTGCCTCCAGCATGTACCCGGATCAATCGCTCTACCCGGCAAACTCGGTACCTGCGGTGGTGGATCGGATCAACAATACTTTCCGTCGCGCCGATCAGATCCAGTGGTCTTCCGGTATTGAGCCGAACGATCCGCGTTTTGTCGACTACTTCCTGCCGATCGTCGCCGATGCGGAAGCGGGTTTCGGCGGCGTGCTGAACGCCTTTGAGCTGATGAAATCGATGATTGAAGCCGGTGCAGCGGCTGTTCACTTCGAAGACCAGCTGGCGTCGGTGAAAAAATGCGGTCATATGGGCGGCAAAGTGTTGGTGCCGACGCAGGAAGCGATTCAGAAGCTGGTCGCTGCCCGTCTGGCGGCGGACGTCATGGGGGTTCCGACGGTGCTGATTGCGCGTACCGATGCGGACGCGGCCGATCTGATCACCTCCGACTGCGACCCATACGACGGTGAATTCATCACCGGCGAGCGTACCAGCGAAGGATTTTACCGTACGCATGCGGGCATTGAGCAGGCTATCAGCCGCGGTCTGGCCTACGCGCCATATGCTGATCTCGTATGGTGCGAGACCTCCACGCCGGATCTGGCGCTGGCGAAACGCTTTGCTGACGCTGTCCACGCTAAATTTCCGGGCAAGCTGCTGGCCTACAACTGCTCGCCGTCCTTCAACTGGCAGAAAAATCTGGACGATAAAACCATCGCCAGCTTCCAGCAGCAACTGTCGGACATGGGCTACAAGTACCAGTTCATCACGCTGGCAGGTATTCACAGCATGTGGTTCAACATGTTCGACCTGGCGCACGCCTACGCCCAGGGCGAAGGGATGAAGCACTACGTTGAGAAGGTGCAGCAACCGGAGTTCGCCGCAGGGAAAGAAGGTTACACCTTCGTTTCGCACCAGCAGGAAGTGGGCACCGGCTACTTCGATAAGGTTACCACCATCATTCAGGGCGGCGCCTCCTCGGTAACCGCATTGACCGGTTCGACGGAAGAAACACAGTTCTGATATTTTCCCCCTCTCCCCCTTGGGGAGAGGGCTGGGTGAGGGGGAATTGATGTCGCGAGGCCTTGAATTACTGATTGCACAAACCATACTGCAGGGCTTCGATGCCCAGTATGGACGATTTCTGGAAGTCACGTCCGGCGCGCAGCAGCGTTTTGAACATGCTGACTGGCACGCCGTACAGCAGGCCATGAAGCAGCGTATCCACCTCTACGATCACCACGTCGGCCTGGTGGTGGAGCAATTGCGCTGTATTACCGACGGCAAAAGCCCCGATGCGGTATTTTTGCTGCGGGTTAAAGAGCACTACACCCATTTATTACCCGACTACCCGCGCTTCGAAATCGCGGAGAGCTTTTTCAACTCCGTCTATTGCCGGTTGTTTGACCACCGCTCGCTGACGCCTGAGCGGCTGTTTATTTTCAGCTCGCAGCCGGAGCGGCGTTTTCGCACCATTCCGCGTCCACTGGCAAAGGATTTCTTTCCCGACAACGGCTGGGAACCTTTGCTTCATCGCGTGTTAACCGATTTGCCGCTGCGCTTGCCCTGGCAGAATAAAACCCGGGATATCGGTTTTATCATCGCGCATCTTAACGAGACCTTCGGCGAAGAGGTGCTCAGACACAGCCATTTGCAGGTCGCGAATGAGCTTTTTTACCGTAATAAAGCGGCCTGGCTGGTTGGCAAGCTGGTCACGCCATCGGCCATCGTCCCGTTTCTGTTGCCCATTCACCGTACCGATGACGGCGAGCTGTTTGTCGACACCTGCCTGACAACCAGCGCAGAAGCCAGCATTGTGTTTGGTTTCGCCCGCTCCTATTTTATGGTGTATGCCCCGCTGCCTGCGGCCCTTGTGGAGTGGCTGCGGGAAATCCTGCCGGGTAAAACCACCGCCGAGCTGTATATGGCGATTGGCTGTCAGAAGCATGCTAAAACCGAAAGCTACCGGGAATATCTGCACTATATCGCCAGCGCCGATGAGCAATTTATCGAAGCGCCGGGCATTCGCGGCATGGTGATGCTGGTCTTCACGCTGCCGGGCTTTGACCGTGTGTTTAAGGTGATTAAAGATAAATTTGCGCCGCAGAAGGAGATGACCGCCGCCCATGTTCGCGCCTGCTATCAGCTGGTCAAAGAGCACGATCGCGTCGGGCGAATGGCGGATACCCAGGAATTCGAAAACTTTGTGCTGGATAAGCAGCAGATCGACCCGACGTTAATGACGCTGTTACTGCAAGAAGCGCCGGGGAAAATCACCGATCTGGGCGACAAAATCGCGATCAGCCATCTCTACATCGAGCGCCGGATGGTGCCGCTCAATATCTGGCTGGAGCAGTCAGACGGCCAGGCGCTACGGGATGCGATTGAAGAGTACGGCAACGCCATCCGCCAGCTCGCCGCCGCCAACATTTTTCCTGGCGATATGTTGTTTAAAAACTTTGGCGTCACCCGGCACGGGCGCGTGGTGTTCTACGACTATGACGAAATTTGCTATATGACCGAGGTGAATTTCCGCGATATCCCGCCGCCGCGCTATCCGGAAGATGAACTCTCCGGCGAGCCGTGGTACAGCGTCTCGCCCGGCGACGTCTTCCCGGAAGAGTTTCGCCACTGGCTGTGCGCCGATCCGCGCATTGGGCCGTTATTTGAAGAGATGCACGACGACCTGTTTCATGCCAGCTACTGGCGCGGGCTGCAAACGCGGATTAAGAACGGGTATGTCGAGGATGTGTACGCTTACCGCCGCAAGCAGCGGTTTAGCGTGCGGTTTAACGAATCCCACCATACGCCAGCGTCACCTCTTTCGCCGCCTTAATCACCAGCGCGCCAAGCTCGGTCACCCGGTCGTCGGTCATCCGCGAAATGGGGCCGGAAATAGAAATGGCGGCAAACGGCTCGCGGTGCTCGTCAAAAATGCAGGCCGCGATGCAGCGTAGGCCAAGGGCGTGCTCTTCATCATCAAAGGAATAGCCGCGCTTGCGCGTCAGGGCTAAATCTTCCTTCAGATGCACCGGCGACACCAGCGTGGCGTGGGTGTAGGCATGCAGGCCCTTGCGGTGCAGCAACCCCGTCACCTGTTCTTCGCTCAGCTGCGATAAAAACGCTTTTCCCGCCCCGGAGGCGTGCATCGGCAGCTTGCCGCCAATCGGCGCGGACATGCGCATCAGCTGCGTACATTGCACCTGGTCGATAATGATGGCCTGATGATCGCTCTGGTCGAGCACCGCGAGGTTTACCGTCTCGCCGGAGTCTTCCATCAGTTTACGCAGGATAGGGTGAACAATGGCCAGCAGGTTGCGGCTTTGCAGGAAGCTGCTGCCGACAATAAACGCGTGAGCGCCAACCGTCCAGTGACCCAGTTCGCCGATCTGGCGCACAAAACCCAGCTGCTGCATGGTCGTCAGCAGACGGTGGGTCGTGGAGTTCGGCAGCCCGGCCTGCTGCGCCAGTTCTGTCAGCGCAACGCTGCCATGGGATTCGGCAATCCATTCCAGCAGTTTTAATCCGCGGGTCAGCGACTGAACTTGCCCGCCCTGTTGAGCGGCGGCGGGGGCCGGTTTTCTGCCGCGTTTCGCGGGA
The DNA here is from genome assembly GCF_019237635.1 of Pluralibacter sp. Classification (GTDB taxonomy): domain Bacteria; phylum Pseudomonadota; class Gammaproteobacteria; order Enterobacterales; family Enterobacteriaceae; genus Enterobacter_B. The sequence goes on along the minus strand of NZ_JAFAGS010000103.1, from coordinate 11,636 downwards.
ACGGTAGCAACCATGGCTGGCTCCTTTTCTGTATCGTGGAAATCATTTTCGTTTTATTTGGTGGTTTTGCAACCGTTATTCAGACTGATCGGAGGAGTGAATGTGAACATGTCTCATGTTACCGCTGAGTGACTTTTCCACCCCGCCAGTTTGTGCCAGTATGACTCGCAGCCTTTTGGCCTGGTTGAGCGTTGTCGGGAGCACGTGTGAGCAGCAAAACAGAACAACTGCATGCGCAGTTAAAAGAACGAATTCTGGTTCTGGACGGGGGCATGGGCACCATGATCCAGGGCTACCGTCTGACTGAAGAGGATTTCCGCGGCGCGCGCTTTGCGGACTGGTCCTGCGATTTGAAAGGCAACAACGACCTGTTGGTGCTCAGCAAGCCGGAGGTGATTAGCGCTATCCATAACGCCTATTTTGAGGCGGGCGCGGATATCATCGAAACCAACACCTTCAACTCGACCACCATCGCCATGGCGGATTACCGGATGGAATCCCTGTCGGCGGAAATCAACTTCGCGGCGGCGCAGCTGGCGCGCGCCTGCGCTGATGAATGGACCGCCCGTACGCCGGACAAACCGCGCTATGTGGCAGGGGTTCTCGGCCCGACCAACCGCACCGCGTCGATCTCTCCGGACGTAAACGACCCGGCGTATCGCAACATCACCTTCGATCAGCTGGTGGCGGCTTACCGTGAATCCACCAAAGCGCTGGTGGAAGGCGGGTCGGACCTCATTCTGATTGAAACGGTCTTCGATACGCTCAACGCCAAGGCCGCGATTTTCGCGGTAAAAGCGGAATTCGAGGCGCTGGGCATTGAGCTGCCGATTATGATTTCCGGCACCATTACCGATGCCTCCGGGCGTACGCTTTCCGGTCAGACGACGGAGGCGTTTTATAACTCCCTGCGCCACGCCGATGCGCTCACTTTTGGTCTGAACTGCGCGCTGGGCCCGGATGAACTGCGCCAGTATGTGCAGGAGCTGTCGCGTATCGCCGACTGCTATGTCACTGCGCACCCGAACGCCGGTCTGCCGAACGCCTTCGGCGAATACGATCTCGACGCCGATACCATGGCGCTTCAAATTCGCGAATGGGCCGAAGCCGGTTTCCTGAACATTGTCGGCGGTTGCTGCGGCACCACCCCGCAACATATTGCGGCCATGAGTCGCGTCGTCGCAGGGCTGGCGCCGCGCCCGCTTCCGGAGATCCCGGTCGCCTGCCGTCTTGCGGGCCTGGAGCCGCTGACCATCGGCGATGACAGCCTGTTTGTTAACGTCGGCGAGCGTACCAACGTGACCGGTTCGGCGAAATTCAAACGTCTGATTAAAGAAGAGAAATATAACGAAGCGCTGGACGTTGCCCGCCAGCAGGTGGAAAGCGGCGCGCAGATTATTGATATCAACATGGATGAGGGGATGCTCGACGCCGAAGCGGCGATGGTGCGTTTCCTTAACCTCATTGCCGGTGAGCCGGATATCGCCCGGGTACCGATTATGATCGACTCCTCGAAGTGGGAGGTCATCGAGAAAGGGCTGAAGTGTATCCAGGGTAAAGGCATCGTCAACTCCATCTCAATGAAAGAGGGCGTTGAGCCGTTTATCCACCATGCGAAGTTGGTGCGCCGTTATGGCGCCGCCGTGGTGGTGATGGCCTTTGATGAAGTCGGTCAGGCCGATACCCGCGAGCGTAAAATTGAGATTTGCCGCCGCGCGTACAACATTTTGACTAAAGAGGTGGGCTTCCCGCCGGAAGACATCATCTTCGATCCGAACATCTTTGCCGTTGCGACCGGCATCGAAGAACATAATAACTACGCGGTCGACTTTATCGGCGCCTGCGAAGACATCAAACGCGAGTTGCCGCATGCGCTGATTTCCGGTGGTGTGTCGAACGTGTCATTCTCGTTTCGCGGCAACGACCCGGTACGCGAAGCCATCCACGCGGTGTTCCTCTACTACGCCATTCGTAACGGCATGGACATGGGGATCGTCAACGCCGGACAGCTGGCGATTTACGACGACCTGCCTGCCGAGCTGCGCGACGGCGTTGAGGACGTGATCCTCAACCGCCGGGACGACGCTACCGAGCGGATGCTGGAGCTGGCGGAGAAATACCGCAGCAGCAAAGCTGACGACGGCGCCAACGCCCAGCAGGCCGAATGGCGCAGTTGGGAGGTGAAAAAACGTCTGGAATACTCGCTGGTCAAAGGCATCACCGAGTTTATTGAGCAGGATACCGAAGAAGCCCGTCAGCAGGCTGCGCGGCCGATTGAGGTGATCGAAGGGCCGCTGATGGATGGCATGAACGTGGTCGGCGATCTGTTTGGCGAGGGCAAAATGTTCCTGCCGCAGGTGGTGAAGTCCGCCCGCGTGATGAAGCAGGCCGTGGCGTATCTTGAGCCGTTTATTGAAGCCAGCAAAGAGAAGGGCAAAAGCAACGGCAAGATGGTGATCGCCACGGTGAAGGGCGATGTGCACGACATCGGCAAGAATATCGTCGGCGTGGTGCTGCAGTGTAATAACTACGAGATTGTCGATCTTGGCGTGATGGTGCCGACGGAGAAAATCCTGAAAACCGCCCGTGAGGTGAATGCGGATCTGATTGGCCTTTCCGGGCTGATTACGCCGTCACTCGACGAGATGGTCAATGTGGCGAAAGAGATGGAGCGTCAGGGCTTTACCATCCCGCTGCTGATTGGCGGCGCGACGACGTCCAAAGCGCACACCGCGGTGAAGATTGAGCAGAACTACAGCGGGCCGACGGTCTACGTGCAAAACGCCTCGCGCACCGTGGGCGTGGTCGCTGCGCTGCTGTCGGACACCCAGCGCGACGACTTTGTCGCGCGCACCCGCAAAGAGTACGAAACCGTCCGCATCCAGCATGGTCGTAAAAAGCCGCGCACGCCGCCGGTAACGTTACAGGCGGCACGGGATAACGATCTGGCCTTCGACTGGGCCAATTACACGCCGCCAGTCGCTCATCGTCTCGGCGTGCAGGAGGTTAGCGCCAGCATCGAAACGCTGCGTAACTATATCGACTGGACGCCGTTCTTTATGACCTGGTCGCTGGCGGGCAAATACCCGCGCATTCTGGAAGATGAGATTGTCGGCGAGGAGGCGCAGCGCCTGTTCCACGATGCTAATGCGATGCTGGACACGCTCAGCGCCGAAAAAACGCTGAATCCGCGCGGCGTCGTCGGGTTGTTCCCGGCGAACCGGGTGGGCGACGACATCGAAATCTACCGCGACGAGACCCGTACCCATGTGCTGGCGGTCAGCCGCCACCTGCGCCAGCAGACCGAAAAGGTCGGGTTCGCTAACTACTGTCTGGCGGATTTTGTCGCGCCAAAGCTCTCAGGTAAGGCTGATTACCTCGGCGCGTTTGCCGTGACCGGCGGCCTCGAAGAGGACGCGCTGGCGGACGCGTTTGACGCGCAGCACGATGATTACAACAAGATCATGGTCAAAGCGATTGCTGACCGCCTGGCGGAGGCCTTTGCTGAGTATCTCCACGAGCGCGTGCGTAAAGTGCACTGGGGTTATGCGGCCAACGAGAACCTGAGCAACGACGAGCTCATCCGCGAGAACTACCACGGAATTCGTCCGGCGCCGGGGTATCCCGCCTGTCCGGAGCACACCGAGAAAGGCACCATCTGGCAACTGCTGGATGTGGAAACCCACACCGGGATGAAGCTGACCGAGTCCTTCGCCATGTGGCCAGGAGCGTCGGTCTCCGGTTGGTATTTCAGCCATCCGGACAGCAAATACTTTGCCGTGGCGCAGCTGCAGCGCGATCAGATAGAAGACTACGCCTTCCGCAAAGGCATGAGCGTGTCGGAGGTGGAGCGTTGGCTTGCGCCAAACCTCGGGTATGACGCCGATTAAGCGCTTCTCTGTCACATAACGGTCATTTTTCCTTACAACAAACAAGGCACCTCTGCGGTGCCTTGTCTCTTTGTTGACGTTAAACCCTTATACTGGAAGGACGCCGTTTTCCTCGCCCTCTGCTGGAGAGGGCGAAGGGAAGCCCGGGAAAACAATAACGATAAGGAGAACCAGACTCCGTGTTGACTCTGTTGCACCTGCTTTCTGCTGTCGCCCTGCTGGTGTGGGGCACCCACATTGTGCGTACTGGCGTGATGCGCGTCTTTGGCGCCCGCCTGCGCACGGTCCTGAGTAGTAGCGTTGAGAAAAAACCGCTGGCCTTCTGCGCCGGTATCGGCGTCACGGCGCTGGTGCAAAGCAGTAATGCCACCACCATGCTGGTGACCTCATTTGTGGCTCAGGATCTGGTCGCGCTCACGCCTGCGCTGGTAATTGTGCTGGGGGCAGACGTGGGGACCGCGCTGATGGCGCGTGTGCTCACCTTCGATTTGTCATGGCTTTCGCCGCTGCTGATTTTTATCGGCGTGATTTTCTTCCTTGGCCGTAAGCAAACCCGCGCGGGGCAACTGGGACGCGTGGGCATCGGTCTGGGGCTTATTTTGCTGGCGCTTGAGCTTATCGTCCAGGCGGTGCATCCCATCACCCAGACCAACGGCGTGCAGGTTATTTTCGCCTCGCTGACCGGCGATATCATGCTGGATGCGCTGATCGGCGCGATGTTCGCCGTCATCACTTATTCGAGCCTTGCCGCCGTGCTGCTGACGGCGACATTAACCGCAACGGGGGTTATCTCGTTTCCGGTCGCGCTGTGTCTGGTGATCGGCGCCAACCTCGGTTCCGGGCTGCTGGCGATGCTTAACAACAGCGCCGCCAACGCCGCCGCCCGGCGCGTGGCGCTCGGCAGCCTGCTGTTTAAGCTGGTGGGCGGCCTGATTGTGCTGCCGTTTGTGCATATCCTGGCGGATACCTTAAGCAAGCTGCCGGTGGAGAATTCCGAGCTGGTTATCTATTTTCACGTGTTTTACAACCTGTTGCGCTGTCTGGCGATGGTGCCGTTCGCCGAGCCGATGGCGCGCTTTTGCAAACAGATGATTCGTGATGAGCCCGAGCTTGATGCGCGGCTCAAACCCAAGCATCTTGACGTCACCGCGCTGGATACGCCAACGCTGGCGCTGGCCAATGCCGCACGGGAAACGCTGCGTATTGGGGATGCGATGGAAACGATGATGGATGGCCTGAGTAAAATCATTCACGGCGAATCGCGTGAAGAGAAAGAGCTGCGTAAAATCGCCGATGACATCAACGTGCTCTATACCGCGATCAAGCTCTACCTGGCGAGGATGCCAAAAGATGAGCTGGCGGAGGAGGAATCCCGTCGCTGGGCGGAGATTATCGAGATGTCGCTGAACCTGGAACAGGCCTCGGATATCGTTGAGCGGATGGGCAGCGAGATTGCCGATAAGTCCCTTGCCGCGCGCCGCGCGTTTTCCGTCGACGGTATGAAGGAGCTTGATGCGCTGTACGCTCAACTGCTCAGCAACCTGCAACTGGCCATGTCGGTGTTCTTCTCCGGCGATGTCGCCAGCGCCCGTCGCCTGCGCCGCAATAAGCACCGTTTTCGTATCATGAACCGCCGCTACTCTCACGCTCACGTTGACCGGCTGCACCAGCAAAACGTACAGAGCATTGAAACCAGCTCGCTGCACCTCGGCCTGCTGGGCGATATGAAACGTCTTAACTCCCTGTTCTGTGCGGTCGCCTATAGCGTGATGGAGCAACCGGACGAAGACGACGACCGGGATGATTATTAATAAAATCGGGTGCCTGATATGACGCCATCAGGCACGCCAGAGAACCTCCGCTAAAAACGGTGGCCCTCCTCAAGGGGAACCGCCTCTTCACCGGCTTTGAACACATAAGTTGTGTTCGGGCCGCCGAGCACGGCCTGGCCTTTGCTGACCTTAATCCAGTTACCTTCCGGCAGACCAATTACCGTCAGATCCGGCGCAACAACCAGCAGTTCGCGAATGCGCTGTTCGCGCGTTTCGCCTTTGTGGCCTTCTGGCAATGCATTAGTGAAGTGTGGATTAATCTGTAGTGGGAACAGACCCAACGCATCAAAGCCTTGCGGATCGACAATCGGCATATCGTTGGTGGTCCGGATGGTCGGACAGGCGAGGTTGGAGCCTGCGCTCCAGCCGATGTACAGCGCGCCACGTTTGACCACATCGACAATCGGCGCCAGCAGACCGCGCACCCGGCACTCTTTCAGCAACTGGAAGGTGTTACCCCCGCCGACAATCACCATCTCGGTGCTTTCAATTGCGGCGATAGGGTCCGTGACGCTGTGGATCCCCGTCACGGTCACCCCCATCGGCGCCATTACCGCAGCGGCTTTGGCAGTATAGTCATCCCAGGTTTGCGTCACCCCGGCGAAGGGGATAAACACTGCCGAGCGGCGACCATTGACCTGGCCGGCAATCAGCGGCAGCGCATGTTCCATCCAGGCTTTACCCGGCAGCGTGGAGTTACTCAGTAGCAGCAGTTCCATCTTTTTTTCCTGTTAATAGTAGCATTTGATGTGTGAATTCTATCACCGGCTCGATGCGAAGGCGCTGATATGGCTCACGCTGCAGGTAAGCTGAATGCTATCATCGCGACCAGAAAGCGCAGATGCTAACAACCCCGGAGATGACCGATGAACACTGAAATACCGCTGAAATATTATGACATCGTTGATGAGTATTCGACGGAATGCGCCGAAGCGGTGAAAGAGTCCGAGCGTGATTGCCTGGCGCATTACTTTCAGCTGCTGATTACGCGTTTAATGAATAACGAAGAGATCAGCGAAGAAGCACAGCAGGAGATGGCTCGTGAAGCTGGCATTGCAGAGCAGCGTATTGATGATATCGCCAATTTTCTCAATCAATGGGGTAATGAATAAAACCACTTTTTAGTAAGGTGAGGTATATTTCGCTGTCAAAGGAGAAACTATGCTGACCGACTCATCTACTCGATTAAATAAATACATCAGCGAAAGCGGGATTTGCTCGCGTCGCGAAGCGGACCGCTTTATTGAACAAGGCAACGTTTTTATCAACGGCAAGCGCGCCACCATCGGCGATCAGGTTAATCCAGGCGACATTGTAAAAGTAAACGGTCAGTTGATTGAGCCGCGAGAAGCTGATGATTTGGTGCTGATTGCGTTGAATAAGCCGGTGGGTATTGTCAGCACCACCGAAGATGGCGAACGCGATAACATCGTCGACTTCGTGAACCACAGTAAACGCGTGTTCCCGATCGGTCGTCTCGACAAAGATTCGCAGGGGCTGATTTTCCTCACCAACCACGGCGATCTGGTGAATAAAATCCTGCGCGCGGGCAACGACCACGAGAAAGAGTACGTGGTCACCGTCAACAAGCCGGTCACCGATGAGTTTATTCGCGCAATGGGCGCGGGCGTGCCGATCCTCGGTACCGTCACCAAAAAGTGTAAAGTCAAAAAAGAGGCGCCGTTCGCGTTTCGCATTACGCTCGTCCAGGGCCTTAACCGTCAGATTCGCCGCATGTGCGAGCATTTCGGCTATGAGGTCACCAAACTTGAGCGGACGCGGATCATGAACGTGAGTCTCGCCGGTATCCCGCCGGGCGAGTGGCGCGACCTGACCGACGATGAACTGATCGAACTGTTTAAGCTGATTGAAGATTCGTCGTCGGAGGCAACGCCGAAAGCGAAAACGAAGGCTAAACCGAAAACCCCCGCAGGGGCGGTGAAAAAGCCCGCCAGCAACAGTGGGAAAAATATGGCAAAAACCCCGGCGGAGATGGCAAACCGTAAGCGCTTTACCTCGCCGGGGCGTAAAAAGAAAGGGCGCTAGTCAGCGTCTGCCGCGCGTCGGGGTATTGGCCGACCAGGAGAATGACGCTTCGGCGTCCGGTTTATAAGCCTGCTGTTTTTGTAACTGGCGGGCTTTTTTCGCCGCAGCTTCCCGCTGCGCCATCAGCTTATCGATATACTCCTTTTTCACACTGTTGGTCTCCGCGTTAGTCAGCGGACGGCCATGCGCGATGCGCGCGCGGTCAAGCAGGGTTTTCAGTTCACGCTGCTCGCGCGCGGTCATCTCTTTTTGGGTCAGTCTGGGTGTGGCCATACCTGAAGCCTCCTTAAAGGGGAGACTTCAGTGTAAAGCAAGCGCGTTACTCAAACAAATTGTGATGTAGCTTGCGCACCACGTCTTCCGCCTCTTCACCCGGCACCAGGAAGCACAGGTTGTGGCTGGAAGCGCCGTAGCAAATCATGCGGATGTTGAACGGCTCCAGCACGCCGAAGACCTCTTTACCGACGCCGCAGGATTTCGACAGGTTATTGCCGATAAGCGCAACCAGCGCCAGATTCTCTTCAACTTCCACACGGCACAGCGACGACAACTCGGTCAACAGCGCCTGGGTCAGCAGCGTATCACCGGTGGAGGTGGAACCGGTGGTGTCGAGGGTCAGGGCGATGCTGACTTCCGAGGTGGTTATCAGGTCGACTGAAATATTGTGGCGCGCCAGCATGCCGAAGACTTCGGCGAGGAAACCGCGAGAGTGCAGCATGTTCAGGCTGTGCAGCGTCAGCAGGGTTTGCTTGCGGCGCAGCGCCAGAGCGCGGAACAGCGGCGGATTGGCGGTTTCATTGCATACCATCGTACCACCGGCTTTGGGATCGCGGCTGGAGCCGACAAAAACCGGGATGTCGCTACGTACCGCGGGCAGCAGCGTGGCCGGGTGCAGTACTTTCGCGCCGAATGTCGCCAGCTCCGCCGCCTCTTCAAAGGCGATTTCATCAATTCGCTGTGCCGACGGCACGACGCGCGGGTCGGTGGTGTAGATGCCCGGAACGTCGGTCCAGATATCTACGCGGATGGCGTGCAGCGCTTCGCCGAGCAGGGCGGCGGTATAGTCGCTGCCGCCGCGGCCAAGCGTGGTGGTTCGGCCTTTGGACTCGCTGCCGATAAAGCCCTGGGTAATCACCAGTCCTTCCGCCAGGCGCGGCATAAGCTGAGCGGCTGAGAGTTCCGCCAGCGCGGCGATATCCGGTTCGGCGCGGCCAAAGCGATTGCTGGTGCGCATCACTTTACGCACGTCGAACCACTGCGCCTGAACGTGACGTTCGCGCAGGATCTCCACAAACAGCAGGGTGGAAATCAGCTCGCCGTGGCTGACCAGTTCGTCAGTCAGGGCATGAGAGGTCGCCAGCGATGCCGCCTCCGCGAGCGTCGTGATGTTCTCCAGCAGACGGTCAATTTCTTCGCGAATGACGTTGGGGTATTGCAGGCGTTCAATGATATTGAACTGGATCTGGCGTAGCGCGTCGAGTTTGGCGAAACGCGCGTTCGCCTCAAGCCCTTCGGCCAGCGCCACCAGCAGATTGGTCACGCCCGCAGAGGCGGACAGCACCACCACGCGAACGTTCTCGTCGGCAAGCACAACATCGGCGCTGCGATTCATGGCGTCATAGTCAGCCACACTGGTTCCGCCAAATTTGGCGATAACTACATTTGTCATAACGACCTCGTGTCAGGAAATGAAAATAGCGACCATGGCACAAGGACAGAACAAAAACCGGTGCAGGCGCAACTACCGTATTCATAAATAAAATGTGAGCCGGATACTGTCAACGCTGGGATTATGCGGATTTTTCATGCCGTCATTCGTCTCAGTAATCGCGCTTATAACAACTATACTTTTCGGAGCTTTTTGGCGGTTTGCGGCATCCCCTTTGGCAAGACATAAAAACCATCACAATTTTTGCCTGCAGGCGCTACAATCGACCGAAGTCACAATTTTCAAATCAGAAGAGTATTGCTATGAAAAACATCAATCCAACGCAGACTTCTGCCTGGCAGGCATTACAGAAACACTACGAAGAAATGAAAGACGTTACGATCGCCGACCTGTTTGCGAAAGATAACGACCGTTTCTCCAAATTTTCCGCAACGTTCGACGATTTGATGCTGGTGGATTTTTCCAAAAACCGCATCACCGAAGAGACCCTGAGCAAACTGCAGGCGCTGGCAAAAGAGACCTTCCTGGCGGACGCCATCAAGTCCATGTTCTCCGGTGAGAAAATCAACCGTACTGAAGACCGTGCAGTACTGCATGTGGCGCTGCGCAACCGTAGCAATACCCCCATTATCGTTGACGGCAAAGATGTGATGCCGGAAGTGAACGCCGTTCTGGAAAAGATGAAGCATTTCTCGGAGGCTATTATCTCCGGTAGCTGGAAAGGCTACACCGGTAAAGCGATCACCGACGTGGTCAACATCGGTATCGGCGGTTCTGACCTCGGCCCGTTCATGGTGACCGAAGCGCTGCGTCCGTACAAAAACCACCTCAACATGCATTTTGTGTCCAACGTTGACGGCACCCACATTGCCGAAGTGCTGAAGAACGTGAACCCGGAAACCACATTGTTCCTGGTGGCTTCCAAGACCTTCACCACCCAGGAAACCATGACCAACGCCCACAGCGCGCGTGACTGGTTCCTGAAAACCGCCGGTGATGAAAAGCATGTCGCGAAACACTTCGCCGCGCTGTCTACCAACGGTAAAGCGGTGGGTGAATTCGGTATCGACACCGCCAACATGTTCGAGTTCTGGGACTGGGTCGGCGGTCGCTACTCCCTGTGGTCCGCAATTGGCCTGTCGATCATTCTGTCTGTCGGCTTCGACAACTTTGTTGAGCTGCTGTCCGGCGCCCATGCGATGGACAAGCACTTCTCCACCACCGCGCCGGAGAAAAACCTGCCGGTGCTGCTGGCGCTGATTGGTATCTGGTACAACAATTTCTTCGGCGCAGAAACTGAAGCTATTCTGCCGTACGACCAGTACATGCACCGCTTTGCGGCCTACTTCCAGCAGGGCAACATGGAGTCCAACGGTAAGTACGTTGACCGTAACGGCAATGCGGTGGACTACCAGACCGGCCCTATCATCTGGGGTGAGCCGGGTACCAATGGTCAGCATGCGTTCTATCAGCTGATCCATCAGGGTACCAAAATGGTCCCTTGCGATTTCATCGCCCCGGCCATTACCCACAACCCGCTTTCCGATCACCACCAGAAGCTGCTGTCTAACTTCTTCGCACAGACCGAAGCGCTGGCGTTTGGTAAATCCCGCGAAGTGGTTGAGCAGGAATACCGTGATCAGGGCAAAGATCCGGCAACGCTGGACCACGTTGTGCCGTTCAAAGTGTTCGAAGGCAACCGCCCGACCAACTCCATCCTGCTGCGTGAAATCACCCCGTTCAGCCTCGGCGCGCTGATTGCGCTGTACGAGCACAAGATTTTCACCCAGGGCGCTATCCTCAACATCTTCACCTTCGACCAGTGGGGCGTTGAGCTAGGTAAACAGCTGGCAAACCGCATTCTGCCGGAACTGGCGGACGGTAAAGACATCAGCAGCCATGACAGCTCAACCAACGGTCTGATTAACCGTTATAAAGCCTGGCGCGGCTAAGTGATATAACAGGTAAAAATGCCGGCAAATTGCCGTAATGCTTGTCAGTTAAGCTCTGCGGGTCATTCCGTTCACTGTATGACCGGTCTAATTCTGATAATTCACATCCTGTGAACGGGATAAGGGGCCACCACGGCCCCTTGTATCCTGAAGTTTGTCTAAAATATCCACGACTAGATTTGGCAAGGTGTGTGCAGCCTGATGGCCCCTGGGGTTTAAAGCCCGTTGATAAGCGACTGGCACACAC
>NZ_JAFAGS010000067.1 GCF_019237635.1 Pluralibacter sp. | reverse complement strand
GTTTGATGAGGGCTGGAACGCCTGCCGTGCCGCCATGCTCAATTCTCGCTGCAGTATCCAGACCACGCCAGAACTGGATTCTTTGCCAAAAATTGACGAAGTGCGCTGCTGCAGATCTCCAGTATCTCCGGATGGTTGGATTCCAGTAAGCGAACGGATGCCTGAGCCAAATATTTTTGTTCTGGTCAGTAATGGCGTGTGGGTCGGTCTGGGTTTTCAATCCGATGCTGAGCATCTGGAAGAAGATGAGCGCTGGCAGGATGAGCATTACGAGTTTATCGACCGGCTACATTTTCCTGTAACCCACTGGATGCCACTACCAGCAACACCACAACAGGATAAATACCATGGGTAAGGTAACGTTTGTCGTTGAGTTTGAAGATGGGAAAGAGCCAGCAGTTCATTCAGGAATGGCAGTGTTTGGTGGGAAGCTTATAAGCGTAGCGTGGAAAGATACCACAGAGGAGCAAGCGGTATCAGTTGCTGAGCGCCTGCCGGATCCGAATGATACCGTTTTATTATACGACGCAAACGGCGAAGGCTGGATTATTGGTTGGCGTTCTGTCTGGTATGGCCCCGGACAGAAAGAAACAGGTCAGTGGGAATGGACATACCAGATTGATGATCTGGATGCGGAAGAAATGAATATTACGTATTGGGCTCCGATGCCTGATGAACCAAGTATGGAGTATTGAATGAACCACTTAATGATCGACCTCGAAACCATGGGTAACAAGCCAACGGCGCCAATTGTCTCCATCGGTGCCGTGTTGTTTGACCCGCAGAGCGGCGCGCTGGGCGAAGAGTTTTACACGGCCGTGCAGCTCGACAGCTCAATGACACAAGGTGCCGTTCCTGACGGCGACACCATTATCTGGTGGTTGAAGCAAAGCCCGGAAGCCAGGGCAGCGATTTGCGCTGACGATGCTATGCCTATCGCAACTGCGCTTTCCGAGCTGAACCACTTCATCAACCGCCACGCGGATAACCCGAAATACTTAAAGGTATGGGGTAACGGCGCCAACTTCGACAACGTCATTATTCGTGGCGCATATGAGCGCGCCGGCCACATTTGCCCGTGGCAATTCTGGAATGATCAGGATGTGCGTACCATGGTGACCCTCGGTCGCGCTATTGGCTTCGATCCTAAGCGGGACATGCCGTTTGATGGCGAAGTGCATAACGCGCTGGCCGACGCCCGCCACCAGGCTAAGTATGTTTCGGCTATCTGGCAGCGACTGGTGCCCACCAGCACCGAAGAGTAAAGATCAACGCCCGGGTGCAGCCGGGCTGTATGGAGCGCACTATGAATACTATGTTTCTACTGATGGCAGAATTTGAAACCTCTAATATTGAGCTTTCAGCCGTTTGCCAGAAGTACTTCGGTATGAGTCCAGCTACAGCAGAAGCAAAAGCTAACGCCTGCCAGTTACCAATCCCAACATACCGCGTCGGTACATCGCAGAAGGCAAAGCGCTGTATCCATATTTCAGTTCTGGCTGAGTACATAGATAGCAGGGTTGCAGAGGGAAGAGCTGAATGGGAAAGGGTAAGAACGGGTAAACAGAAAAATAACTGACAATAAAGAGAAAAACCCGCTCTTTGCGGGTTTTCTATGAACCGGTTAACTGCTCATCATCTGAATTAGGAAAACAATAATTATTTTTGAATCTCAAGTTTTTCGGTTTAACTGCGTCCGAAATGTCAAACCCATCTAAGATTCGAGTAAACGTTGCCTCTGGCATATCATCGTGAACAGTAATTTCACCAGACGTTTGCTTTTTCACCATATTATCAACACGCCAGATGATAGCCTCTGCATAAACAACATAGCTTGGGTGCTTGATAAAACGATGATCTCCAACATTTAAGACACAGGCATCATCATGCGGAACACCTTCTTTAATACTGGATATATTAACAACCAACACACAATAACAGTCATTAACAGGGTAATACACTGGATCATTACAAACCACATGTAAGTGATTGCATGGCCCTGTCGGAGCCAACACAGTTCCTTTCCTATAAGGCTGATATTGCGTCATGATAATTGTGAGGAAAATGCCTTAAGTCGCTGAGATTCTTCCATGCTCTGAATAATACTCTCCGCCTCTTCCTCATTTTTCCCTTCACGAAGAAGCATCTCTTTCAGATCGATTGGCCTACGTGAACTACCTGGGTTGTGCCACTCAGGACAAATATGCTGAAGATGAGTCATATTCGCCAAGTCAAACCTATTCATGTGACCATACTGAGAATAAATCTCATCAAGGATACGAATATCAGCACGGCTCAACTCATCGAAGATTTCATCCGCGTCCATCTCACGAGGGTCTGTACGCAACATGACATCATGCCCATTTGTTTCGATCAGCTCATACCAGTAATCACCAAAACCCTCGGCCTTGCCACGAATCAAATTCAATGTATTGGACATTACTGGCCCAAATCTCATTGAGTACAGATTGTCTTCCCCGATCATCCTGCCATGCTTCAGGATTGACTTTCTGTTGGAAAGATAAAGTAACTTCATAAGTTTCAGATATGCCATGCGCCCGCCGCGTTTGAGCAGCAGGTATGCAGCCATTTGAGCTACTTTTTCTTCGCAAAACATAGTGAAACCTCTGTACCGATTGCTAATTGGCAAATGCCTTATGCGCGCAACTTAAGGTTTAGCTAACAACATAACCTTAGTGCATCTATTTAATAATCAAGCCAAACAATTGATGTCGTACGTCATGAGCGAACACTATTGGACTATCTTAAGCTCAGTCTATAACCACGGTAATACCCGGTCAACACCCAGTGAATACAAATGATGCGGTATGGATAGGTATAAGGGGGTGAGATGTAGATCGCAGGGTTCCCAATAGGCACCCATAAAATGAATAACTAACTGATTATTAAAAGCAGTCCGTCCTATCGAGCATCGGCGCGATAGAGAAGCGGTGTGCAGGAAAAACGGGGGATTGTGTTTCTGGCAGCATGGCGAAGTAATAAGCATCCGGTGAAAAAGGGGCGCTACTATAGCACAGGAGCAAAAAGGATACGATTCGCCCTGCAAGCGGTAAAATAAGCCTGTGCGCCCGCACGCCTGATCATAAGGGCATTTCAACAGAAATGCCCTTATCCACGGTGACCTTTATGACCCTGTTCGCGAAGGTTTCCCGTCATGAGGGCCAAAAAACTGCGGCGGATGATCCACCCAGCGGTCTTCCCGCGTCGCGGCGTACTCCGGGTTCAGCGGATAGTAAATCCGGTTATATTTTTTGTTCACCTCCCCCACCACCAGCAACCGAACGTCCTCCAGCGTGTTGTTGATAAAGGTATGGCACACCCCGGTTCCCGCCGGAAAACCGACGCTGTCGCCTGGCTCCAGTTGCCAGAGATAGCCGTTGATCCACGCCTGCGGGTGCCCTTCCAGGACGTAAATAAACTCTTCTTCATCGCTTTCCGCATGCGGATACGATGTGCGACGCCCCGGCGGCAGACGCTCATGATGAATACCCAGACGCATCAGGCCGAGCCGACGCGCAAGCGGCGCGCCGACAGACATCAGCTCGCGGCTGTCGGCGTAGTGCGAATCATCTGCGTCCTCCAGTTCCCGCCAGTGGCGAATACAGTCCGGTCTTTTCATAATTTTATTCCTGGATGTTGAGATGCGTCAGGTATAGCACACCCGGCGGGTTCTCGGTGTTTTCGGGAGAACATGATAAAGTAAGGGTTTACTTCCACCGACCTGAGGACGCTCATGGAAAACACCCCATCGCAGGACCTGCTCGCACAGGCTGAGAAGCTGTGCGCACAACGCGGCGTGCGTCTGACACCGCAACGACTCGAAGTTTTACGTTTGATGAGCCTGCAGCAGGGTGCCATAAGCGCTTACGATCTCCTGGATTTGCTCAAAGTCAGCGAGCCGCAGGCGAAACCCCCGACGGTGTATCGTGCGCTGGAGTTTCTGCTGGAGCAAGGCTTTGTCCACAAGGTGGAATCCACAAACAGCTATGTGCTTTGCCATCTCTTCGATAAACCGTCTCATTCTTCCGCCATGTTTATCTGCGACCGCTGCGGCGTGGTGAAAGAGGAAGGCGCTGAGGGCGTGGAAGACATCATGCACATGCTGGCCGCCCGCATGGGATTTGCGCTGCGCCACAACGTGATTGAAGCGCATGGCCTGTGCGCGCGGTGCGTTGAGGTGGAAGCCTGCCGCACACCCGACTGCTGCGGACACGACCACACCATTCAGGTTAAGAAAAAGCCGCGCTAAGGCCTGCTGGCGGCGCAATGCCACCGCCAGCCGTTACGAAAACCAGGTATCGTGCCGCCAGTGTCGACGCCAGATCCACGCCAGCGATAACCCGCGTAGGGCCAGAAAAACGGCCAGCGACAGCCATAGCCCGTGGTTGCCGAGCGCCGGTACGCTCAGCAGCGTCAGGGCAAACCCCACCGCCGCAATCGCCATGCTGTTACGCATCTCCGCCCCCCGCGTGGCGCCGATAAACATGCCGTCCAGCAGGTAGCACCAGACGCCGATCACCGGCAGCACCATCTGCCAGATAACATAGCGATCCGCCAGCTGTCGCAGCTCCGGTAATGACGTCAGCATGGCGACGATATGTTCGCCTGCGATGGCATAGACGCCGGCAAACGCCAGCGCCACCATCCCCGCCTGTCGGCAGGCCGCGCTCCACACATGCAGCAACTGGCTGCCGTCGCGGGCGCCGTAGGCCTGTCCGGAATGGGCCTCCACCGCATAGGCAAAGCCATCAAGGGCGTAAGCGGTGAAGGTCAGCATCGTCATCAGCACCGCATTGACCGCCACGATATCGCTGCCAAGACGAGCACCAAATACGGTTAACGCGCCAAAACAGAGCTGCAACAACAGGGAGCGCAGCATGATGTCGCGGTTTAGCGCCAGCAGACGGCGGATGTTGCCGCGCCAGGCCGTTTTCAGCATCGCCATGCTGATGCCGCGCAGCGCCATCACCCGTCGCACCATCAACAGGCCGATGAAAAAGGTCGCGTACTCGGCGCAAACAGTGGCCAGCGCCGCCCCCTGCACGTTCATATGCAGCCCCATCACCAACCAGAGATCAAGCGCGATATTGAGCACATTGCCCACCACCAGCAGGATAACCGGCGCCCGGGCGTACTGTACGCCCAGCAGCCAGCCGAGCAGCACCAGATTCGCCAATGAAGCCGGGGCGCTAAGCCAGCGAATATCGAGAAAACGCCGGGCCTGCTCCAGCACCGCGTCGCTGCCGCCAACGATATGCAGCGCCAGCTCAATCAGCGGCGTACGCAGCAGGACAATCGCCGCTCCGGCGCCCAGCGCCAGCAGCAGCGGTTGGATGAGCGCCCGCGCCAGGCGCAGAGGGTCTCGCGCCCCGAACGCCTGGGCGGTTAATCCCGTGGTGCTCATACGCAGGAACAGCAGCAGCATAAACAGGAAACTGGTCGCCGTTGCGCCGATAGCAACGCCGCCAAGGTACACCGGGCTGTCGAGATGGCCGATCACGGCGGTATCCACCAGGCCCAGCAGCGGCACGGTGATGTTGGAGAAAATCATCGGCAGCGCGAGGCGCCATAACGCTTTATCCGCAGGGGTAAACAGCGACATGGAGAAAACCTGTGACGATCAGAGAACGCGGCGGCGCCAGGAAATGCGCCGCCGGAGAAGGGAGAGGATTACAACCACTCGCCGTTGCGAATAACGCCGACCGCCAGCCCTTCGATAGAGAAAGTGTGCTGGCGCAGATCGACGACAATCGGGGAAAACTCGCTGTTTTCCGGCAGCAATTCAACGACGCTGCCCTGCTTTTTCAGGCGCTTAACGGTAACTTCATCGTCAATACGCGCGACAACGACCTGCCCGTTACGCACATCCTGCGTTTTATGTACCGCCAGCAGATCGCCGTCGAGAATGCCGATGTCTTTCATCGACATGCCGCTCACGCGCAGCAGGAAGTCCGCGCTGGGTTTGAACATCGCCGGGTCGACCTGGTAGTGACCTTCGATGTGCTGTTGCGCCAGCAACGGTTCACCCGCAGCAACGCGCCCAACCAGCGGCAAACCTTCTTCCTCTTCCGTCAGCAGACGGATCCCGCGGGAAGCGCCAGAAATGATTTCAATTGCGCCTTTACGCGCCAGCGCTTTTAGATGCTCTTCAGCAGCATTCGGGGAACGAAACCCCAGACGCTGCGCGATTTCCGCACGCGTGGGTGGCATCCCCGTCTGGCTGATGTGATCCCGGATGAGATCAAACACCTCTTGCTGCCTGGTCGTTAACGCTTTCATTCCGCCCCCTGGGTGTATATACAGTTATGCTGTGAGTATATACAGTTAACGGCGAATTTGGAACCACAAAACGCATAAAAAACCAGACGTTTGCGCAATTCCACGAGCCTTATCGCAAATGTGACCAGAGAAGCGTGCCCCAGGTGATAAGGGCGATAAAAATCGACAGCAGCACCGCCGCCGATCCCATATCCTTGGCGCGCCCCGACAGCTCATGGCGTTCGGAACCGATGCGATCCACCACCGCTTCAATCGCACTATTGAGAATTTCCACTATCATCACCAGAAGCACAGAGCCAATCAGCAGCACGCGCGTAATGGCATCGACATCCAGCCAGCACGCAATAATGACGGCGATGATGGCAACGGTGCCCTCCTGACGGAACGCGGCTTCGTTTTTCCACGCGGCGCGAAATCCCTGCAAGGAATACCCTGCCGCTTTGATGATTCGGGTGAGCCCGGTGGTATCATTTGCCATCAAAAAACCCTTTTTTCATATTTAGCGTCAATGTCACTTTGCATCAAACGCGGTAGAACAGAAATCCTGCGCACTTTCTGTTATCCTTGCGGCGCATTTGCATGATTAACCAGAGGCTTTACATCGTTTATGTCTGGCTGGCCACGAATTTACTACAAATTACTGAATTTACCATTAAGCGTGCTGGTAAAAAGCAAGTCCATTCCGGCGGAACCTGCCCCGGAACTTGGGCTCGATACGTCACGCCCTATTATGTACGTTCTGCCGTATAACTCGAAGGCAGACTTACTGACGCTGCGCGCTCAATGCCTGGCGCACGACCTCCCCGACCCGCTGGAGCCGCTTGAAATCGACGGCACCGTGCTGCCGCGTTACGTGTTTATCCACGGCGGACCGCGCGTGTTTACCTATTACACGCCGAAAGAAGAGTCCATTAAGCTGTTCCATGACTACCTGGATCTGCATCGCAGCAATCCAAACCTGGACGTGCAGATGGTGCCGGTTTCGGTGATGTTCGGCCGCTCGCCGGGGCGTGAAAAAGGCGAGATCAATCCGCCGCTGCGGATGCTCAACGGCATCCAGAAATTCTTCGCCGTCACCTGGCTTGGCCGCGACAGCTTTGTCCGCTTTTCTCCGTCGGTGTCGCTGCGCTGGATGGCCACCGAACACGGCACCGATAAAACGATAGCCCAGAAGCTGGCGCGCGTCGCGCGTATGCACTTTGCCCGTCAGCGTCTGGCGGCAGTGGGCCCGCGTCTGCCGGCGCGTCAGGACCTGTTCAATAAGCTGCTGGCGTCAAAAGCTATCGCCCGCGCCGTAGAAGACGAAGCGCGCAGCAAGAAAATCTCCCATGAGAAAGCGCAGCAAAACGCTGTGGCGCTGATGGAAGAGATCGCCGCCAACTTCTCCTATGAGATGATTCGTCTGACCGACCGCGTGCTGGGTTTTACCTGGAACCGTCTGTATCAGGGGATTAACGTTCATAACGCCGAGCGCGTACGCCAACTGGCCCACGACGGGCACGAGATTGTCTATGTGCCCTGCCACCGCAGCCATATGGACTATCTGCTGCTCTCCTACGTGCTCTATCACCAGGGGCTGGTGCCGCCGCATATCGCCGCCGGTATCAACCTGAATTTCTGGCCTGCCGGTCCGATTTTCCGCCGTCTGGGCGCCTTCTTCATTCGCCGTACTTTCAAGGGCAACAAGCTCTACTCCACCGTTTTTCGTGAGTATCTGGGCGAGCTGTTCAGCCGCGGCTACTCCGTGGAATATTTTGTGGAAGGCGGCCGTTCCCGTACCGGTCGTCTGCTGGATCCGAAAACCGGCACCCTGACGATGACCATTCAGGCGATGCTGCGCGGCGGCACCCGTCCTATCACTCTCGTACCTATCTATATCGGTTACGAGCACGTGATGGAGGTAGGCACCTACGCCAAAGAGCTGCGCGGCGCGACGAAAGAGAAAGAGAGCCTGCCGCAGATGCTGCGCGGACTGAGCAAGCTGCGTAACCTCGGCCAGGGTTACGTCAACTTCGGCGAACCCATGCCGCTGATGACCTACCTCAACCACCATGTTCCGGAGTGGCGCGAGTCTATTGACCCGATTGAAGCCGTCCGTCCGGCATGGCTGACCCCGACGGTCAACAGCATTGCCGCCGACCTGATGGTGCGCATCAACAACGCCGGGGCGGCGAACGCCATGAACCTGTGCTGTACCGCCCTGCTCGCCTCCCGCCAGCGCTCGCTGACCCGCGAGCAGTTGACGCAGCAGCTGGAGTGCTATCTGCAATTGATGCGCAACGTGCCGTACTCAACGGACTCCACCGTTCCGTCGGCGACCGCCAGCGCGCTTATCGATCACGCGCTGCAGATGAACAAGTTCGAGGTCGAGAAAGATACCATTGGCGATATCATCATTCTGCCGCGCGAGCAGGCGGTGCTGATGACCTACTATCGCAACAACATCGCGCATATGCTGATTCTGCCGTCGCTGCTGGCGGCTATCGTCACCCAGCATCGTCATATTTCCCGCGAAAGCATGCTGCGTCATGTGGAAACGCTCTATCCGATGCTGAAAACCGAGCTGTTCCTGCGCTGGGAAACCGCGCAGCTGGCGGGCGTTATCGACCTGCTGATCGCGGAAATGCAGCGCCAGGAGCTTATCTCGGTACATGACGACGAGGTGCGGATCAACCCGTCCCACTCCCGCTCCCTGCAACTGCTGGCCGCAGGCGCTCGCGAGACGCTGCAACGCTACGCGATCACCTTCTGGCTGCTGAGCGCTAACCCGTCCATCAACCGCAGCACGCTGGAAAAAGAGAGCCGCACGGTGGCGCAACGCCTGTCGGTGCTGCACGGCATCAATGCGCCGGAGTTCTTCGATAAAGCAGTATTCAGCACGCTGGTGCTGACGCTGCGCGACGAAGGCTATATCAGCGATACGGGCGATGCGGAGCCGGAAGAGACGATGAAGGTCTATCAGATGCTGGCGGAGCTGATTACCTCCGACGTGCGTTTGACTATCGAGAGCGTGTCGCAGGACGCGTAAACCATGAAGAAGGCCCTCTCACTGAGAGGGCCTTTGTGATTAACCGAAGTAGCTCATCACCAGACCGAGAAACAACACCAGCCCGACATAGTTGTTGTTCATAAAGGCTTTAAAACAGGCATCGCGTTCACGGTCTTTAATCAGCTTTTGCTGGAAGATAAACAGCGCCCCGGCGATACAAATCGACCAGTAGAATTCCCAATTCAGATGGCTCAGCATGCCAATCGCCACCATCAGCGCCAGTACAGCGATCTGCAAAATACCAATGATAAGTTTGTCGTGTTTGCCAAACAGAATGGCCGTTGATTTGATGCCTATCTTCAGATCATCATCGCGGTCTACCATCGCATATTGCGTGTCATACGCCACCGCCCAGCAGATGTTGGCGAGGAACATCAGCCAGCAGCTCAGCGGTAATGATTCGCTCACCGCCGCATACGCCATCGGTATCGACCAGCCGAACGCCGCCCCCAGCACCACCTGAGGCAGGTGGGTATAGCGCTTCATAAACGGATACACCCAGGCCAGCGCCAGCCCCGCCACCGACAGCAGAATGGTCATGCTGTTCAGCGTCAACACCAGCAGGAAAGAGAGCAGTACCAGCGCCACGAACAGCCCCCGGGCCTCGTTCTCGCTGACATCCCCGCGGGGCAGCGGGCGGTTGGCGGTGCGCTTCACGTGGCCGTCGAATTTGCGATCCGCGTAGTCGTTTACCACGCAGCCTGCGGCGCGCATCAACCAGACGCCGACGACGAACACGGCGAGGATCCACAGCGACGGTACGCCCGGCGTCGCCACCCACAGCGCCCACAGGGTGGGCCAAAGCAGCAGCAGCGCGCCAATCGGTTTGTCAGTACGCATCAGGCGGCTATAGGCCTGCAACTTGTTCTGCGTCAGACTCCACTCCATCTTTTACTTCCTCTCAGTACAACGGTGATGCAGGTAAAAACAGCTCTGTCAGCAGCAGCGGTTTTCCACTCAGCCGGAGGCGGGAACGACGACCCCATAGCTCTGCATACTTGCCTATCTCAATAAAGTCTCTGGTCAGGGTCGATGAGGTAAACAGGTAACGTCCGAGCGGCGTTTTCCCAAGGTTCTGTAGCGCCAGCTCCGGACCGCACAGCGTCGACGCCGGCACCACCGTCCGCCCGGCAAGCCAGGGCACGTCGTCGGCGCAAAGCAAAATCTCGCGCAGCCAGTAGCGCTCGTCAACGGGCAACAGCGCTGCTTCCTGCGTAATCTCGTCGCGGTTGACGAAGTCTTCCCGAATGAGCGTGACCGTCACGCGTTTACCCTGTTGCTCAAAACGCCTGGTCATGGAGTCTTCCAGCAACAGCCAGTCGCGAAGTTGGGCATCGAGTTCAGGAATCGCGTCGTAGTAACGCAGCGCACGCAGTTGCGTCAGCGCAGAGTGTGACATGCTGGATCTCCGATACATAACTTAACGGCATTGTATCGTAGAAACGCCTTCGCGAAAGGGTGAAACGTTAATATACGATCAATAGCGCAACAGAGGTACAACACCTGCCGTTGCGCCAGAAAAAAGGGTGCGCCCGAATGGACGCACCGAAAGGCATGGCCTAAACACCAGCATTGCGGGGAGACGGTTACCCCTTGCCTTTTACACTGCTGATAAAAGTGGCGCGCGCCGAGGTCGAACCAAGACGTTCAGCTTCGTTCAGGAGTTTCAGCGCTTTATCGATATCGCCTTTCTCGACGGCCTGTTTGATCGCGGCGTTAAAATAACGTTCCGTGTCGTTGAGCATCGGCTCGCTCTTCGCCGCTGGCGCAGGCGGCGGAGCGACCACCGGTGCGACGGCCACTGCGGCTGGCGCGCTATACGTCGGCGCGGCAGTATTGCCGACAGTCACCGGCGCCGGACCCGAAGAACCGAACAGCGGGCCGACCAGCACGCTGGAACCGGTGGAGTTTTTCACCTTGAGCGTCACTTTCCCGTCGGCCACGTGGCGGGCGATGGGATCCGGAATATCCGGTACCGCGTTGCCGGTCCCTTTGGCGTAGGCTTTCGCCGGGTCGACAAGCGTGGTGGTGCGCTGCAAGTCCTGCTGGGTCGTAAAAACCAGCACGTAAATCTTCTGCTGCCCCAGCGCTGGCGTCAGGCGCATGACGCCCTCAAGGCGATCGGCGCTCATGACGCCAGGCTCCTGATAGGTAAAGTAGCTACTCGGGAAGAACGCCGATGGCACCATGTTCTGGTCGAGGATCAGCACGTTCGGCGCAAATACGCTCGTTTGTTTATTCACTTCGCTGGTCAGCGTCAGGTTCAGTTCGCCGATATTGGCCGGTACGCTGTAGGCCGCCACCGGGCCGGATATCCCGGCGATATTCAGCGACTGACCGCCGGTGGCGAGCGTCGTGGTCTGGGTTTTGGCCTGATCGACCGGCGTCCAGATAAGCTGCTGTAGCGCCGACGTCGGAATCGACGGCGCCGCGCTGGTGTTCTGTGGGACGATATTCACGTCCGCGATGCTGACGGCCGGAACGCAGGCCAGTAAACCTGCGGAAAGGCAGAGGGCGACGAGACTTTTCTTCATTTTCATTGTTATCACCTCAGAATGTCGAACGGCGCGTTAGCCAGGCAATAGCACGCGACGCCAGAATCAGAGGGGCTTACGCCCCTCTTCAGATCAGCACATCAGGTTAACGGCAGATTACCACCAGATTTCCATCTGGGCGCCAAAGGTCCACTCATCGCTGTCGCCGCGGCCAAAGGAGCCGCCGTCAAAGCCGTTGGAGACCGCTTTGCCGTAGTTCGGGTTGGTGGCGGAGTTACCGTTGTAGTCGTAGCCCCACTTCTCGTTCCACTTGGCGTAGGTTGCAAATACGCGCAGCGCCGGGCGAGACCAGATGCTGTCCCCTGCCTGCCACTGTTGCGCGAGGGTGATTTTGTACTGGTTGTTGGTGTCGCCGGTGTTCTGCGACTTCACGTTGTCATAGCCGACTTCAAGCAGAGTGCTCATGATTGGCGTCCACTTGTACATCGGACGTACGCCCACGGTCCACCACTTGGTGCCGTTGTTGTTGTCCCAGTCGATATCCTGGTACATACCGACGTACATCAGGTCCCACTTGTCGCCAAGGGAAATCGCGCCGTGGTCGAGGATACGCAGCAGGTGACCGTTATTGTTGATGTTATAAGCGAATTTATCGTTATCGATACCCACGCTGGAGCCCTGAGACTGGCCTTTACCCTGTGAGGTCATCGCGTCCGTCGCGTACTGCACCACGAACTTGTTGTAGCCTTTCAGCATGCTCTGGGTATGTTCAGCGGTGAACATCCAGCCGTCCTGAGCGGCGCCGTCCGCCAGATGATAGTTATCGCGCTCGTTGGCACGGCCGTAGTCCACACCGAATTCCAGCATGCCGCCCGGGTTGATTGCCATCTGCGCTAAACGTACGTCGAAGACGTCGTTTGCCGTGCTGGCGGTATAGTCACGGATGTTGTCGCTGGCGAACGCCGAGGAACCACCTGCTTCAGAAGAACGGGTGGCGGCGAAAGAGAGCTTACCGAAGCCGACATCGACGTTTTCCAGACCTGCGCCCGGACCGGAGATATCCCAGTAGTAGAAGTCGATCATGTGAACGTCATGACGCTGGTAGAAACGCTTACCGGCCCAGATGGTGGAACCTGGCAGCGCGTCAATCAGGTTTTTCCCCTGAACGTTGGCTTCACGAAACGCCGGGCTGGTGGATTCCCAGTCGTTCTGCTGAGCGACGGAGTACGCGACGTTGGTATCGAAGTAGAAGCTCTTATCGCCCTCTTTCCAGACCTCCTGGCCCAGTTTCAGTTCGGCGTACGTTTCACATTCGTTGCCAAGACGGTATTTACTTTGGGCGCCTGTCGCCTGGAAACACTGTTGCTCGCCGCCGCTGCCGGTCCAGCCGATGCCGGAACGCGCGTAACCGTGGAAATCGACGGCTAACGCCTGAGCAGACATAACGCCTGCCGCAACGGCGACCGCCAGTGGAAGTTTGCGCAGAGTAATCATTATTCTATCTCCTGAGATTATTGTTTTTTCTTTATTTTTAACCGGGTGGCTTAAACGCCTGGCTCTTTGTGCAGCCGACGACATGCCGTGCCATCCTCTCGGAACAAATGGCAGCGTTCTGGCGGCAGGCCGATAGCGAATGTGGCCCCCTCTTGTACCAACACCACGTCGTTCTGGCGGTAGACCAGGTTTTGACGGATGGCGGGGATCTGGATATGAATTTGCGTTTCGTGGCCGAGCTGCTCGACGACCTGCACCTCGCCTTCCAGGGTGACGTCGGCAATATCGCTGGGCAGCAGATGTTCCGGGCGAATGCCTAACGACATGTTGGCGCCGACCTGGACGTCGTGGCTGTCGACCGGCAGCCAGATTTGCTGGCGGTTCGGCAGCTCAACCTGGACCTGTTCAATGGCGGTCGCGGTGACTTTGACCGGCAGGAAGTTCATCTTCGGCGAACCGATAAACCCCGCGACAAAGCGATCCGCCGGGTAGTGATAAAGCTCCAGCGGCTTACCGACCTGGGCGACGCGACCGGCGTCAAGCACCACAATTTTGTCCGCCAGCGTCATCGCTTCGACCTGATCGTGGGTGACGTAGATCATCGTGCGGCCAAGGCGCTTATGCAGGCGGGAGATCTCAATACGCATCTGCACGCGCAACGCGGCGTCGAGGTTGGACAGCGGCTCATCCAGCAGAAAAACGCGCGGTTCCGCCACCAGCGTACGGCCAATGGCCACGCGCTGACGCTGGCCGCCCGACAGCGCTTTCGGTTTGCGCTCCAGCAGATGCGCCAGCTGCAACACCTCGGCGACCTGGTTTACCCGCTGGTTGATAAGCTCTTTTTTCGCCCCGGCCAGCTTCAGGCCGAAGGACATGTTTTCCGCCACCGAGAGATGGGGATAGAGCGCGTAGGACTGGAAAACCATGCCGATACCACGTTCCGCGGGCGGAACGTCATTCATGCGCGTCTCGCCGATAAACAGATCGCCGCGGGTGATGTTTTCCAGCCCGGCGATCATTCGCAGTAGTGTGGATTTCCCACACCCTGATGGCCCGACAAAGACCACGAACTCTCCTTCATGGATGTCGAGGTTGATGTCTTTCGACACCACCACCTCCCCCCAGGCTTTCGTTACGTTTCGCAGCTGTACGCTCGCCATGCCCCTCTCCCTTCGTTACAACCTGTCACCAACGGAAACATTCAAGATGGGCTGACTATGCGGGATTGAGTCGCCTGGTGAATCCTCCGCCCCCCGGGTTTTTGATGGGGGAGGAGACGGGAGGATGAGAGGGTCGGTTCTGTGTCCGGACAGCGCGACTGCGAACGAAATTCGTGATGGAGGCGGCAAAAATCGGCGCGTTTTTGTGTGCGCCAGAACTCATAACTGAATTTTATGCGACGGAGATCACGCAACATGGAGGTGGGGCGTAGAGGCGGGGAGGATGGAAAGAGGTTGTCAATTAAGGAGACTGAGCAGCGTTAGACCACCTCTGTGTATCCACGAGCACACACCATAAAGGACGGGATATATGAAAATCAAAACTGGCGCACGCATCCTGGCGCTGTCTGCACTGACCACGATGATGTTTTCCGCCTCTGCCCTTGCAAAGATTGAAGAAGGAAAGCTGGTCATCTGGATCAACGGCGATAAAGGCTATAACGGCCTTGCCGAGGTAGGTAAGAAATTTGAGAAAGACACCGGTATCAAAGTCACCATCGAGCACCCGGACAAGCTGGAAGAGAAATTCCCACAGGTCGCCGCAACCGGTGACGGCCCGGACATTATCTTCTGGGCCCATGACCGCTTTGGCGGCTACGCGCAGTCCGGCCTGCTGGCGGAAGTGACGCCGGATAAAGCCTTCCAGGACAAGCTCTACCCGTTCACCTGGGACGCCGTACGCTATAACGGCAAGCTGATTGCCTACCCGGTAGCGGTTGAAGCGCTGTCCCTGATTTACAACAAAGACCTGGTGCCCAACCCGCCGAAAACCTGGGAAGAGATTCCGGCTCTGGATAAAGAACTGAAGGCGAAAGGTAAATCGGCGCTGATGTTCAACCTGCAGGAACCGTACTTCACCTGGCCGCTGATTGCCGCTGACGGCGGGTATGCCTTCAAATTTGCCAACGGCAAATATGACGTGAAAGACGTCGGCGTGGATAACGCGGGCGCAAAAGCGGGCCTGACCTTCCTGGTTGACCTTATCAAGAACAAACACATGAACGCGGATACTGACTACTCCATCGCGGAAGCCGCATTCAACAAAGGCGAAACCGCCATGACCATCAACGGTCCGTGGGCGTGGGCCAACATCGACAAGAGCAAAGTGAACTACGGCGTGACGCTGCTGCCGACCTTCAAAGGCAAACCATCCAAACCGTTCGTTGGCGTGCTGAGCGCCGGTATTAACGCCGCCAGCCCGAACAAAGAGCTGGCGAAAGAGTTCCTGGAAAACTATCTGATGACCAACCAGGGTCTGGAAGAGGTAAACAAGGACAAACCGCTGGGCGCCGTCGCGCTGAAATCCTACCAGGAACAGCTGGAGAAAGATCCGCGCATCGCCGCCACCATGGCGAACGCCCAAAAGGGTGAAATCATGCCGAATATCCCGCAGATGGCGGCGTTCTGGTATGCCACCCGCACTGCCGTGATCAACGCCGCCAGCGGTCGTCAGACCGTCGATGCCGCGCTGAAGGACGCGCAAGGACGTATCACCAAGTAATGCCGCTGAGCATGTGCCGGATGGCGCTACGCTTATCCGGCACATCTCCGGCCAGGAAGTTTCACCGCTGTAGAGGACGATCCCCATGGATGTCATTAAAAAGAAACATTGGTGGCAAAGCGACGTGATGACGTGGTCAGTCATGGGTCTGCTCGGCCTGCTGGTGGGTTACCTTGTTGTTTTAATGTACGCCCAGGGGGAGTACCTGTTCGCCATCATGACGCTGATTTTAAGCTCTGTTGGCCTGTATATTTTCGCCAACCGTAAAGCTTACGCCTGGCGCTACGTCTATCCCGGTATGGCCGGGATGGGGCTGTTTGTCCTGTTCCCGCTGATTTGCACGATCGCTATCGCGTTTACCAACTACAGCAGCACCAACCAGCTCACCTTTGAACGCGCCCGGCAGGTGCTTCTCGATCGCTCTTATCAGGCCGGGAAATCCTTCAACTTCGGGTTATACCCGGCGGGCAACGAATGGCGGCTGGCGCTGACCGATGGCGAGAGCCGGAAAAACTATTTGTCTGCCCCCTTCGCCTTTGGCGGCGAGCAGAAAATCACGCTGCACGAGACGGATACCCTGCCGACCGACGAGCGCGCCAACCTGCGCGTGATCACCCAAAATCGCCAGGCGCTGAACCAACTCACCGCCATTTTGCCTGACAGCAGCAAGGTGGTAATGAGCTCGCTGCGCCAGTTCTCCGGCACGCAGCCGCTGTATACGCTGGAAAATGACGGTCTGCTGACCAACAACCAGACCGGCGCGAAATATCGTCCGAACGACGATATCGGCTACTACCAGGCGGTGGACGGCGGCGAGAAGCTCAGCCCGGGTTACACCGTGACCATCGGCTGGGACAACTTCATGCGCGTCTTTACTGATGACGGCATTCAGAAACCGTTTGTCGCCATCTTCATCTGGACGGTGGTGTTCTCGGTGCTGACGGTGCTGCTGACCGTTGCCGTCGGGATGGTGCTGGCGTGCGTGGTGCAGTGGGAAGCGCTCAAAGGCAAGGCGATTTACCGCGTGCTGCTGATCCTGCCGTATGCGGTGCCGTCGTTTATCTCGATCCTGATTTTCAAAGGCTTGTTCAACCAGAGCTTTGGTGAAATCAACATGATGCTCAGCGCGCTGTTCGGTATCAAACCCGCCTGGTTCAGCGACCCAACCACCGCCCGTTCGATGATCGTCATCGTCAACACCTGGCTTGGCTACCCGTACATGATGATCCTCTGCATGGGGCTGCTGAAAGCGATTCCGGACGACCTGTATGAAGCGTCGGCAATGGATGGCGCCGGTCCGTTCCAGAACTTCTTTATGATTACGTTGCCGCTGCTTATCAAACCGCTGACGCCGCTGATGATCGCCAGCTTCGCCTTTAACTTTAATAACTTCGTACTGATCCAGCTGTTGACCAACGGCGGGCCGGATCGGCTCGGCACGACCACCCCGGCGGGTTACACCGATCTGCTGGTGAGCTACACCTGGCGTATCGCCTTTGAAGGCGGCGGCGGTCAGGATTTCGGCCTCGCGGCCGCTATCGCCACGCTTATCTTCCTGCTGGTAGGGGCGCTTGCGATTGTGAACCTGAAAGCCACGCGCATGAAATTTGATTGAGGAGGCACAGAACATGGCTATGGTACAACCCAAATCACAGAAACTGCGCCTTTGCATTACGCATCTGCTGCTGCTGATGTTTATCGCGGCGATCATGTTCCCGCTGCTGATGGTTATCGCTATTTCGCTGCGCGAGGGCAACTTCGCCACCGGCAACCTGATCCCCGATAACATCTCCTGGGAGCACTGGCGACTGGCGCTGGGCTTTAGCGTCGAGCATGCGGATGGTCGCGTCACGCCGCCGCCCTTCCCGGTACTGCTGTGGCTGTGGAACTCGGTCAAGATAGCCGGTATTACCGCCACCGGCATCGTCGCGCTGTCCACCACCTGCGCCTATGCCTTCGCCCGGATGAAGTTTCCGGGTAAAGCAACGCTGCTCAAAGGCATGCTGATTTTCCAGATGTTCCCGGCGGTGCTGTCGCTGGTGGCGCTGTACGCGTTATTCGACCGCCTCGGTCAGTATCTGCCGTTTATCGGCCTGAACACGCACGGAGGGGTGATCTTCGCCTATCTTGGCGGTATTGCGCTGCATGTGTGGACGATAAAGGGCTATTTCGAAACCATCGACGGCTCGCTGGAAGAGGCCGCCGCGCTGGACGGCGCTACGCCGTGGCAGGCTTTCCGCCTGGTGCTGCTGCCGCTGTCGGTACCGATTCTGGCGGTGGTGTTTATCCTGTCGTTTATCGCCGCCATTACCGAAGTGCCGGTCGCCTCTTTGCTGCTGCGCGACGTCAACAGCTACACCCTGGCCGTCGGCATGCAGCAGTATCTCAACCCGCAAAACTACCTGTGGGGCGATTTCGCGGCGGCGGCGGTACTGTCCGCCATCCCCATCACCATCGTCTTCCTGCTGGCGCAGCGCTGGCTGGTCAGCGGGCTGACCGCAGGCGGTGTTAAAGGTTAACCCTCATCGTTATATGCCACTGTTATCCTCAACTTATCCCAACATGTGACTGTTGTTCGGCGCTCCCTGGAGCGCCATTTTTTATTCCCGCCTCAGCCGTTTTGAGTTACACAGCCAGAGCGTGATCACCAGCAGCAGGATCGCCGCCGAATAGATCAGCACATCGAGCGGGGATTTGTGATCGACAATGATCAGCCGCACGATGGCGGTGATCCCGATATAGACGAAATAGCGCAGCGGGAAGTGAAAACCGGACTGAAAGTACTTCACAATCAGCGCGATAAATTCGAAATAGAGAAAGTAGACCACCAGCCCTTCCACCAGCGCGTATTTGCTGGTTTGTTCAGGGGCGAACAGCGCGTCCGCCAGATACACAGTCTCTTTACCGAGGAAAACGACCAGGATCAGGCCAAGGCTCAACAAACCAAGGTTGAGCACCGTCTGCAGGATGGTGGAGATAAACTCTACGCGTGGACGAGATAGCGACGTCATACAGCACCTCATTCGCAGTGGCGAGAGTTCTGTATAACGCAAAAATGTGACAGATATCTATATTTTTTGCTTATATTTTGTTCAATTTTTTGTTGCGCCCGGCGCCGCCGCGCCACCGGGCGAAAAACATCAGCGGAAGTTCATGCTCTTATCGCTGGTGATACTGTAAAGGTCAAACTTGCGCCCGAGCTGCTGGCCGCCGTCGCGGGTCAGCGGCGTCCAGCCGATATTCGCGCGGCTGCGGGTTGGCCCGGAGGCGAAGAGATCCAGCGGCACCGAT
Source organism: Pluralibacter sp. (assembly GCF_019237635.1). Lineage (GTDB taxonomy): Bacteria > Pseudomonadota > Gammaproteobacteria > Enterobacterales > Enterobacteriaceae > Enterobacter_B. The sequence continues at coordinate 4,236 of NZ_JAFAGS010000067.1, read as the reverse complement.
ACATATACGCCTTTGGTGAAATCCCCTTCACCATATTCCTGTGCCGACACGTTGGTCATGGTGGCATAAGCCCCCACCACAATCCCGCTGTCAAAGTGCTTCGAGACCTCCAGAGTGCCGCCCTTGTCGCCCGCCAGATACTGGCCAACACTTGCTTTCACCAGCACGTCCTGAGCAAACGACGGCGTCCAGTACGCGGTCAGGTTGCCGGTTTTCACGCTGTAGTCGGTAAACTTCATCATGTCCTGAGCGCTGTGCCAGTCACGCTGCTTGACGTAGTTGGCGTCGATGCCAAAAGCCCAGTTGCTGTCCACCGGGCGGTACAGCACCTCCGCCCCTACGCCACCGAACATGGTCTCAAGGTATCCGCCGTACACCTGGCCGTAGACATTATTCCCCAGATACTGGAAATAGTTGGCCTGCAGGTTATTCACGTAGATATCGTTTTCCACATACTCACGCACATGCGTACGCACGCGGGGGAGCTGTGAATCGTTCGGCGGGTTGGTGTAGTTGAACTTGTCGTAGCTGTTGGCGATGTTAGCAAACAAGCTGCCGGTGGTCAGCAGGTGGTCGGTCACCCACCAGTCGACAGTCCCCATCACCCCCAGCTGGTACATATAAAAACTTTCCGGGCCGCCGAAAGACTGGTTCAGCACCGGGTCGATGTGGAAGTCGAAACGCGACTTGTCGATATACCACCCCTGCTCGGTATTATCCTCGACAATCGGCGTCTCGCGTTTTTGCGCCAGCGGCGTCTCCTGACCGAGCGGTTCGCCCTCCAGGTGGCGCTTCAGGCTGGCGACGTCGGTTTCGGTTGTCACCTGCGGCAGGTTGAGGCGGTTCTCCGTCACCCGGAGGGTACGGATATTTTCTGGCAGGTCGTTCATGATGATACGGTTAGCGCGCTCAATCCCCTCGCGGGAATCGCGGTATTTCACCTGCTCGCCGGTCACGTACAGGGTGTCGCCTTTCGTCTGGATTTGCGGATCGGCGAATCCGGCGTTGTATTTCAACAGCGTCAACTGGTTTGCCGCCACCGAGTGCTGGAGAATGGCGTCCTGCGGCTCCGGCTGGTACGCCGGTTTTGGGCTGTCGTTGTATGACGGGCGCAGGTCGTTAAAGTTGGTGCGTACGGTAACGCCGAACATCAGGGTGTTGCCGCGCTCATAGCTGAGGTTAACGTCGGCCCAATCAGCCACCCGGTAAATGGCGCCGACGTTAAACTTGCTCTTTTGATCGATCTTGCCCGCAAAGTCATGGCTGTAGTCATTGCCTTCATACTCCAGCTTCAGGCGCAGCGGCTGCCAGGGCGTCTGGTACTCAATACCGCCGAACAGCGCCGCCGGACCATGGAACATCTGGCTGCCGTCGAATGAGCCTGCCTGCTTGTAGCGGTTATCGCGGTAGCAAAATTTGTTGTCGTAACTGCAAAACGGGTTTTTGACGTTGCCGCTGGTGCCGAGGTATCCCCATCCCATGCCGAGGGTAAAATCGAACGGTCCCCATGCCTTGCTGGCGACCACATATTCCCCGTCAAAGAGCCCTGTCCCGCCGATGTCCCGCGCGCCAACCGCCACTTCCGGCAGCCAGTATCCCTCTTCCCACAGCCGCAGCTTGAGGTCGAACGCTTTATCTTTGTAGGTTTGATCGCCGGAGAACGCCTCTACATCGCTGTATTTTTTGGTGCGCACATCGGTGTAACGCAGCGTGGTTTCCAGCCACGGGAACAGCTGGACCGACGCCGAGTAAAAGCGGTACTGATCGTTGTCGCGATAGTTCAGACTGAACTCCCCTTCGCGCGCCATGCGGGCGGTGGGCGTTTGCAGCAGCCCCACGCCGCCGAAATCCGACTGCGATGGGCCGATGGGCGCCGGGTACGTTTCGGCGTGACAGGCGGCGCTCACGCACAGCGCCAGCAGGCTATAGAAAGCGCGTGTTTTCATCATGCTTCAGGTATCCGCTGTGTGAGGGCGCGAAGCACGTCTGCATTCAGGGTGTCGTACTGCTTCGTCCACAGTGAGTCGGCAAACCCGACAAAAATGGTGCTGCCCGGCATCGGTTCGATATGGCGCTTGTTCCAGTACGCGACGGGCGCTTTCTCGGTACGCCCGTCGGGATAAATCACCCAGGCATAGCTGCGCCCGGCGCCGCTCAACAGGCTGACGTCATCGAGATAGTTGGCGATATCACGCCCCGGGGTGAAGGCAACCTTGCCTGGACGGCTGATGAGACCAAAGAGGGTGACGGTGCCCGGCTGCGCGCCGACCCACAGGCTGTATTTCCCCTCCAGCGGCGGGTTGTTCAACTGCCCGGCGCGCACCCGATCCGGATCAAGGCTGATAAACTGCCGACCCACGACGCGTACGGCCTGTAGCTGCTGGCGCAGGGCGTTGATCGCGGCGGCATCGTCGCCGTCTTTCCGGGCAGCAAGCGCCGCCAGCCGGGAGAGCAGCATCTGCTGCTGCTGGCGGGCAACGGCGGTCTGCGGCTGCGATGCCATCACCGCGCCCGGCCACCAGCTGTTCGCAAGCCTGGGCTGCTCCACGAGATCGATAAGGTGCGCGGCGTCAGTGAGCGTCTTCGGTTGCGCCGCGCCGTTCATATACACGTCAACCGTACCGGAAGCCCACGTCGGTGCGGCGGCCATACTCAATATCAGCAGGGACGCAGAGAGTTTGTTCATTGCTTTGCCGCCTTGATGAGGAGGGTTTTCACCGGGAAAAAGCCCGCGCCAAGGTATTGTTCTGATTTGCGAATCTGCCCGTCGTTGTCGACCCAGTAGCGGTTATGCCAGCGCGCCTCGTCGGTTAAGACCGCTTCATCCAGCACGCGAACGACAGTGCTGTCTCCAGCAAGCGTGACGGTATCGGTGCCGTCCCAGCGAAAGGTCGAACGCGCGACGGCGTAGCGTACCTGCCGGTGCTCGGTCCAGCCCATCGTGCGTGTCCAGCCTGCGCCATCGACTATCTGGTTCGGGGCCGCCAGCGGGTCGTGGTTCAGGTTCGTCACCTCCAGCAGGTTGTCCTCCAGCTGGAGCGTTTTCACAACGCGCCCGTGCTGTGTGACGAGCATGGCCTGATCCTGAGTCATCCACTTCTGCTGGCCCTGTTCGGAAAAGGCGAGCACAACGAACAGCTGAGGGCCGTCGTTGAGCTGCATATACTGGCTGGCGTACGGCATAGTCTGGATATCGTTCTCGGTCAGTTGCACGCCCGGAACGCCGAACACGCTGTTCCACAACGATTGTCCGAGCCCTTTGGTCGTCGACGAACAAGCCTGTAATAGCAGGCAAAAAGTGAGGATGAAGGTTCGCTTCACGACGCATCTCCAGGGGGCAGAATAACCACACCGAGGTGTGGTTATGGTTAACGTACCGGGTGAATTACCGGGTACGGGTGGTGGTGGTTGTGGTGGTTCCGGTATTAGAACCATCACCGCCACCGGTCGCGGCCAGAGCGACCCCAACGGCCGAACTTACGGCGCTGGCGCTGGTTGCGGTAGAGCTTCCCGCAGACACCGACGTCGCCGCCGACCCTGCCGCGTCACCGGTTTCCACCGGCGCTGCGTAAGCAGAAGCCGCCGCAAGCGCAGAGATGGCAAAAATGCCATACACGATTTGCTTCATCGTTATTTCCTTTCATTTAATGGAATGAATGGAGAATCACCTGAAAATTCAGGCGCCACCGAGTATACACAACTCAAACGGTGGAATTACGGCATCTGGAATTAGATATGGGGTTTTAGGATAAATGGATTAACACGCTAATAACGCATGAATTAAATATTAATAAATCAGCAAAAACATAGCGTTAAAATAAAATAATAAAAATACAATATACGTATATTCTGAAAAGCGTTCGTTATTACCAATGGGTGAAATGTGGTTTTCAGATTAAACCCAGAAAAGCTATTCTGTAGAATATGTAAACAAGCAGATTTCTCCGATAAAAAATGCCGGCAATTTGCCGTAATGCCACTCAGTTAAGCAAAATAATGAATTTTTATTCATTACTTTGCTTTAAAGACCCCCCCTTTGAAAAAAAAGTAGAACCGTTCCGTTCACTTTTCCTCCTCAGCTTCCTGTCCATTTCTCTGCGGTGAACGTGTCAAGGGCGCTCGCCGCCGCGCCCTTAACAATCCCGGCTCCCGGCAAAGAAAACCGCCGCTTCGCGGTACCCTCGGCTTATTGCGCCTGGCTTTCGGGTCGGGTACGACGTCACATCCCTGTGCCGC
>NZ_JAFAGS010000151.1 GCF_019237635.1 Pluralibacter sp. | reverse complement strand
TGACGCTGAATCCTTTCCAGAAAAGCGAAGTCAGGTTAGCATTCATGGTGACGGCAGTTTTGGACGTTTGGGGTGTTTTTTGGCGAAGACAAACCTAAACGTTCTTACTGCCGTTTTCTATTGGTTCACGCTAATCCGCGATGAACCTTTTTTTACGCTGCCAGCACGCGCTCCAGCGCTTTCTGCGCGGTTAACAGATGCGGGCCGCCAAACAAAATCGCCCGGTTAAGCAGCGTATAAAGCTGGTAAACCGGCTGGCGTTCCAGAAAGCCGTGCGGCAGCGGCGATATTGACTGATAGCCGTCATAAATTTGCGGCGGCTGTTCCGGGTGAAGCGGTAGCATCGCCAGATCGCATTCGCGGTCTCCCCAGTAACAGGCTGGGTCAAAGATATAGGGGCCGGACGGGCCGAGCGCGCAGTTCTGCGACCACAAATCGCCGTGCAGCAGCGATGGCGTCGGCTGATGGCTGCTCAGCCGCTGGTGGATATGCTCGACGATGGCGTCGATATTGCCGAAAGCCATGCCTTTTTCCGCCGCCAGTTCCAGCTGCCAGCCTATCCGTTGCTCGGCAAAAAAGGTCGACCAGCGTCGCTGCCAGGTGTTGGGTTGTGGCGTTGTCGACAGGTCGTTGTCGAAGTCGAGCCCAAACTGTGGCTGATCGCTCCACTCGTGCAGATGCGCTAGCTGCTGACCTAGCAGAAAGGCGTTATGGGCATCCAGCGGGCGAGCAGGGAGATACTCCATGACCAGGAAGCTGTAGTCGCGATCGCTGCCGACGGCGAAAACCTCGGGAACCTGGACGGTTTTGCTGCGCGACAGCAACTCCAGTTGGTCGGCCTCGGCGGTGAAGATGGGCAACATTTCGCGCTCATCGCATTTAACGAAATAGCTCCGGCCGCCAAAACGCAAGTGCCATGCGGCGTGGATTTCTCCGCCGGGCAGTTCGTTGCGCAGCTCGATCTCGCCGTCTCCATGCTCTCTCAACAGGTTACTGATAGCTTGCCACATGCTGTCTCTCCCCATGTCTTCTGCCATATCATAAGGTTAGCGCATAAATGCGGTGGAAAAATAGGAACTGACGCACAACTGTGCGCTTTAAGGGACGGTTATTGTGACCAAGGACGCGTAATGTGATATTCACGCCGGGCGATCACCACATTGTTATTCAAGAGTTTTGTTAGCATAGTCGATAACGCGGATTTGGCGACTCCCGCCGCACAGGCGGTGGGAGCGGCGGTCTATACATTGCACAGATAGTGGTAAATGTTCTGCGTATTCTCAAGCGAGCACAGGCGGGTGCCCTGGTTTAGCGTGGCCGCGCTGCCTGCGGCCACGCCGTAGCGTACCATCTCTTCCAGCGGCGCGTTCTGCGCCAGTTTTAGCGTCATGGCCCCGACCATACTGTCCCCGGCGCCGACGGTGCTCTGGCTTTTTACCGGCGGCGGCACCACCTGAACGGACCCACTGGCGTCCACGCCCAGTGCGCCCTGCGGCCCGAGCGATACGACAACGCGTTTTGCTTTACCGCTGCGCACTATCTCAAGCGCCGCCTGACGCACGTCGTTGGGTTGGGTCAGTTCGCGCTGGACCAGCGCGCTCAGTTCTTTCTGATTCGGCTTAACCAGCTCAAGTCCGCCGACGTTCAGCGCGGCAGCCAGCGCATCGCCGGAACTGTCGATAATGCAGCGCAGGCCGTGCTGCTGCGCGTTTTTTATCAGCGCGGCCAGACGTGCTGTGGAGACGCCCGGCGGCAGGCTGCCGCTAATAACGATAATTGCGCCAGCGTCAGCTGCCATCACCTGAGCCTCCAGACGGACAAATTCGTCATCGCTGAGCGTCGCGCCGGGCATCACGAAACGGTATTGCTCGCCGCTGGCCTTAACATGCACGTGCAGATTTTGCCGCGTCCAGTCCTGCGCTTCGACGGCTTCTACCGGAACACACTCTGCGGCCAGCAGGGCGACCAGGTGCTCTCCTGTTGCGCCGCCCGCCGGGAATATCGCGGTCGCGGTACCGCCGAGAAAAGTGATGGCGCGCGCAACGTTGATCCCGCCGCCGCCCGGTTCAAAAACAGGGGCGCTGCAGCGTAATTTGCCTTCGGGATAAATTTGTGGGGTCTGCGTGGCGCTGTCGAGCGAGGGCGCCAACGTGAGAGTATAGATCTTGGTCATTCTATTACCTCCTTTTATGACCTTTACAGGTCAACCCATAATGTGTTCAGCGTAAGCCTGGCACCTAACTCGCCTGAGGGGAAGTATCAAGAGCATGATTTTTCATGAATTTAGAGTCAAACATTGACTTTTATCATTATGAAATAAAACGAGTTTTAAGAGCCCTCTTATTCAAAAAATGAAATAAGAATTCATTGCTATGTTAATCGGGCCTTTTTATAATTTGTTACCTTTCTTAGGACTGCCTGTCGCTGATCCTCGCGAAAGTTTCCGGGACCGTAATGGTCTCTTTTTTTGTTGTACGGACTCTTAAATAAATGAAGCTTTTCAAGACAGTACCCGTGGCCATCGCGCTGGCGGGGGGCCTGTTTACGTCATTGCACGCACTGGCTGATGATACCGTTTTTACTGTCATGGACGACCCTTCCTCAGCGAAGAAACCGTTTGAAGGTAAAGTGAACGGCGGTTATCTGGCGCAATCTGGTAACACTAAAAGTTCTTCTCTGACCGCAGACTCCACCCTGACCTGGTATGGCGAAAAAACCGCATGGTCGCTGTGGGGCAATGCGAGCAACACTTCCTCTAATGATGAACGCTCCTCAGAGAAATACGCGATTGGCGGGCGTTCGCGTTATAACCTGACCGACTACGATTACCTGTTCGGCCAGGCAAGCTGGTTGACTGACCGCTATAACGGTTACCGCGAGCGTGACGTTTTCACCGCGGGTTATGGTCGCCAGATCATCAATGGGCCGGTGCATAGCCTGCGTTTTGAATTTGGTCCTGGCGTACGTTACGACGAGTACACCGATGGCGAGACGCAGACGCAGGCGTTGGGCTATGTATCGGGGATCTACGCCTGGCAGATGACCGACACCGCGAAATTCACCCAGGGCGTTTCCGTCTTTGGCGCTGATGACACGACGGTCAACTCAGAAACTGCGCTGGATGTAGCCATCAACGCGCATTTCGGTCTGCGTGTCGCCTATAACCTGACCTGGAACTCGCAGCCGCCGTCGACCGCGCCGGATCATACCGACCGTCGTACGATGGTGACCTTAGGGTACAAGATGTAATGTGTCAGGCCGGAAATTTCCGGCCTGATTTTTATGAGAAAAGATCTGCAAGCCACGGAATGCCCAGCGCCAGATGTTGATGCTGACTGATAAAATCAGTCACAGTGTGGATCCGGTGAGTAAAATCCATTTTTGCGCCCTCAATGGCTTAACGGTATGCATAGTGATACCGCGTTGCGCCTTAACGGAAGGCCAACAGCCCGGAATTGGGGCGGCCAGCAAAGCGAATAATAAAGGCGGACTTTCAACGCGTCTTTAAGACGTGTAGTATGGTCAGGTACTTAATTGCAGCTATCGGGAAGATATCAGGCGAATCATTGCCCGGATGTCTGTTTTCCGCAGAGTGAAGCGAGATACCCGATAATCCTGCCGTTAACTTTCTCAAAATTGTTTTGTATGTGCTCTTTCGTGTGGGGCACCACTGCAAATAAGGATATAAAATGCCTGTAATTACTCTTCCTGATGGCAGTCAACGCCATTACGACCACGCAGTAAGCCCAATGGATGTTGCCCTCGATATCGGCCCAGGTCTGGCGAAAGCCTGTATCGCTGGACGTGTGAATGGCGAACTGGTTGATGCCAGCGATCTTATCGAAAATGACGCACAGCTGGCGATCATCACCCTAAAAGATGGAGAAGGTCTGGAAATTCTTCGTCACTCCTGCGCGCATCTGCTGGGTCATGCGATCAAACAGCTGTGGCCGAACACCAAAATGGCGATCGGGCCGGTTGTTGACAATGGTTTCTACTATGACGTGGACCTTGACCATACCCTGACGCAGGAAGATATCGACGCCCTCGAAAAGCGTATGCACGAGCTGGCGGAGAAAAACTACGATGTCATCAAGAAGAAAGTGAGCTGGCATGAAGCCCGCGAAACGTTCGTGAAGCGCGGCGAGATGTATAAAGTCTCTATTCTCGATGAGAATATTGCGCATGATGACAAACCGGGTCTGTACCACCATGAAGAATACATCGACATGTGCCGCGGTCCGCACGTGCCGAATATGCGTTTCTGTCATCACTTTAAACTGATGAAAACCGCAGGGGCGTACTGGCGTGGCGACAGCAACAATAAAATGCTGCAGCGCATTTACGGCACCGCCTGGGCCGATAAAAAAGCCCTGAATGCCTACCTGCAACGCCTGGAAGAAGCGGCGAAGCGTGACCACCGTAAAATCGGCAAGCAGCTCGACCTGTACCATATGCAGGAAGAAGCGCCGGGTATGGTGTTCTGGCATAATGACGGCTGGACCATTTTCCGCGAGTTGGAAACGTTTGTTCGCTCCAAGCTCAAAGAGTACCAGTACCAGGAAGTGAAGGGCCCATTCATGATGGACCGCGTCCTGTGGGAAAAAACCGGTCACTGGGACAACTACAAAGATGCCATGTTCACCACCTCTTCCGAGAACCGTGAGTACTGCATCAAGCCGATGAACTGCCCGGGTCACGTGCAGATCTTCAACCAGGGTCTGAAATCCTACCGCGACCTGCCGCTGCGTATGGCGGAGTTCGGTAGCTGCCATCGTAACGAGCCGTCAGGCGCGCTGCATGGCCTGATGCGCGTGCGCGGCTTTACGCAGGACGATGCGCATATCTTCTGTACCGAAGATCAGGTGCGTGACGAAGTTAACGCCTGTATCCGTATGGTCTACGATATGTACAGCACTTTTGGCTTCGAGAAGATCGTCGTCAAGCTGTCAACTCGTCCTGAAAAACGTATCGGCAGCGACGAAACCTGGGATCGCGCGGAAGCGGATCTGGCGGTTGCGCTGGAAGAGAACAACATCCCGTTTGAATATCAACTGGGTGAAGGGGCGTTCTACGGCCCGAAAATTGAATTTACCCTGTATGACTGCCTCGATCGTGCATGGCAGTGCGGTACGGTACAGCTGGACTTCTCTCTGCCGCAGCGTTTGAGCGCCTCTTATGTTGGCGAAAACAACGAGCGTCAGGTACCGGTCATGATTCACCGCGCCATCCTCGGGTCCATCGAACGCTTCATCGGTATCCTGACCGAAGAGTTCGCTGGTTTCTTCCCGACCTGGCTTGCGCCAGTGCAGGTGGTGGTAATGAACATTACCGATTCTCAGTCTGAATATGTTAACGAATTGACCCGCAAACTACAAAATGCCGGTATTCGTGTAAAAGCAGACTTGAGAAATGAGAAGATTGGCTTTAAAATCCGCGAGCACACTTTACGTCGTGTCCCGTATATGCTGGTTTGTGGCGACAAAGAGGTGGAAGCAGGCAAAGTTGCCGTGCGCACCCGTCGTGGCAAAGACCTTGGCGTCATGGGCGTAGAGGAAGTGATTGAGAAGCTGCTACAAGAAATCCGTAGCCGCAGTCTTCAACAACTGGAGGAATAAGGTATTAAAGGCGGAAAACGAGTTCAAACGGCACGTCCGAATCGTATCAATGGCGAGATTCGCGCCCAGGAAGTTCGCTTAACTGGTCTGGAAGGCGAGCAGCTGGGTATTGTGAGTCTGAGAGAAGCTATCGAGAAAGCTGAAGAAGCTGGCGTCGATTTAGTTGAAATCAGCCCTAACGCCGAACCGCCAGTTTGTCGTATCATGGACTACGGCAAGTTCCTTTATGAGAAGAGTAAGTCTTCTAAGGAACAGAAGAAAAAGCAGAAAGTTATCCAGGTTAAGGAAATTAAATTCCGCCCTGGTACTGACGAAGGTGACTATCAGGTAAAACTCCGCAGCCTGATTCGCTTTCTCGAAGATGGCGATAAGGCCAAAATCACGCTGCGTTTCCGCGGTCGTGAGATGGCCCACCAACAGATCGGTATGGAAGTGCTTAACCGCGTGAAAGAAGATCTGGTTGAACTGGCAGTAGTCGAATCCTTCCCAACGAAGATCGAAGGCCGCCAGATGATCATGGTGCTCGCTCCTAAGAAGAAACAGTAAGGCCTTCAAGTAGCAATTCCTGTGGAGCCTTCGGGCTTCACAGGCGTTGTTCGCCTATGTTTCGTTTATTTAACAATGCGAAGTGGAAGTTAATAAAATGCCAAAAATTAAGACCGTACGCGGTGCTGCTAAGCGCTTTAAAAAAACCGGTAAAGGTGGTTTTAAGCACAAGCACGCTAACCTGCGTCACATTCTGACTAAGAAAGCTACCAAGCGTAAACGTCACCTGCGTCCGAAAGCCATGGTTTCCAAAGGCGATCTGGGCCTGGTAATCGCGTGCCTGCCGTACGCATAAGTCGTTAACGTTTAACTTTTTTTAATTAGAATAGATACAGGAGAGCACACATGGCTCGCGTAAAACGTGGTGTAATTGCACGTGCACGTCACAAGAAAATTTTGAAACAAGCTAAAGG
>NZ_JAFAGS010000152.1 GCF_019237635.1 Pluralibacter sp. | reverse complement strand
AACGTCGGGAAACCATCATGCAAGCCGCCATGCGCGTGGCGCTGGATCAGGGATTTACCGGAATGACGGTGCGCAATATCGCTACCGCCGCAGGTGTCGCCGCAGGCCAGGTCCATCACCACTTCGCCTCCTCCGGCGAGCTTAAATCCCAGGCGTTTGTGCGCGTGATCCGCGAGATGATGGAGCGGCAGCGTCTCACGCGCACTGCCAACTGGCGCGAACAGCTGTTTTCCACGCTCGGCAGCGAAGACGGATGGCTGGAACCTTACATCCGCCTGTGGCGTCAGGCGCAGCTGCTGGCCGACAGCGACCCGGAAATCAAAAGCGCATACCTGCTGACCATGAACCTGTGGCATGACGAAGCGGTCAGGATAATTAACGCAGGCCATGCGGCTGGCGAATTTACCCTGCGCGATAGCGCCGAAAATATCGCCTGGCGGCTGATTTCTCTGGTCTGTGGGCTGGACGGTATTTACGTGCTGGGAATGCCGGAAGTGGATGATGCCGCATTCACCCGTCACCTGCACCACGTTATTCAACTTGAGTTATTTTCGTAGCGCTCATTATAGTTACAATTGGTAACACTTAAGCAACCCGATATTCGACGGCTATTCGCGAGGTCGTCCTTTTTTATCTATCCTTCATTCACATCACCATAAAATTCAATCCCATCTGCAGAGTCCAGGTTCTGCCATTTTCTTTTTGCTTATTTTCAATCATATGCTGGTGCAGTCGAGGGCGATATGTCACAACAAAGTGAGAAGAATAATCATTATCTTTTGAGCAACTGGAAGCCAGAAAATCCGGCATTTTGGGAGAATAAGGGCAAACAGATCGCCCGAAGAAACCTATGGATTTCTGTCGCTTGCCTGCTACTGGCCTTCTGTGTATGGATGTTGTTCAGCGCCGTGTCGGTCAACCTGAATAAAGTCGGATTTAATTTTACTACCGATGAGCTGTTTTTATTAACAGCACTTCCTTCTTTATCCGGCGCAATATTACGCGTGCCCTACTCCTTTATGGTACCTATATTTGGCGGCCGTTACTGGACGGTAATAAGCACGGTAATCCTGATTATTCCCTGCATCTGGCTTGGTATCGCAATTCAAAATACCGCTACCCCGTATTGGGTATTTATTGTTATTGCGTTGCTGTGTGGATTTGCCGGGGCCAATTTCGCCTCCAGCATGGGCAACATCAGCTTTTTCTTTCCGAAAGCCAAACAGGGCAGCGCGCTTGGCGTCAACGGCGGTCTCGGCAACCTTGGCGTCAGCGTGATGCAAATGGTTGCCCCGGCGGTGATCTTTTTACCGATCTTCACTTTTCTCGGCGTCCACGGCGCGCCGCAGGGCGACGGCTCGACGATGTGGCTTGCCAATGCGGCCTGGGTCTGGGCTCCTCTGCTGCTCATCGCCACCCTGGCCGCCTGGTTTGGGATGAACGATATCGCCAGTTCGAAAGCCTCGGTCGCAGACCAGTTGCCGGTGCTGGGCAGACTGCATATGTGGGTGCTGGCGCTGCTGTATCTGGCGACCTTCGGCTCATTCATTGGTTTTTCGGCAGGTTTCGCCATGCTGTCTAAAACCCAGTTCCCGGACGTCAATATCCTGAAGCTGGCCTTCTTTGGCCCCTTCCTCGGCGCGCTGGCGCGCTCGGCAGGCGGTGTTATCTCCGACAAGCTCGGCGGCGTGCGGGTGACGCTGGTGAATTTCGTCTTTATGGCGCTGTTTACCGCCCTGCTGTTTCTGACGTTGCCCGGCGGCGGCTCGCAGGGAAATTTCATCACCTTCTACATAGTCTTCATGGGGCTGTTCCTGACCGCCGGTCTCGGCAGCGGCTCCACGTTCCAGATGATCGCCATTATTTTCCGCCAGATAACCATCGCCCGGGTGAAAAAGCGCGGCGGCAGCGATGAGCAGGCGCAGCAGGAAGCGGTGACCGACACCGCGGCGGCGCTGGGTTTTATCTCCGCCATCGGCGCAGTCGGCGGCTTTTTCATCCCAAAAGCCTTCGGTACCTCGCTTGCCATGACCGGTTCCCCCGTCGGCGCTATGAAGGTTTTTCTGGTGTTTTACATCGTCTGCGTGGTGGTGACCTGGGCCGTTTACGGTCGACGTACGTCGCCAAAAGCATAAATCAGAACAGCGTGAGCAGTGTAACCCCGGGGCAGGCTCTGCCCCGTCAGGAGAAATGTCATGAGCAAACTACTGGATCGCTTCCGTTACTTTAAGCAAAAAGGCGAGACTTTCGCCAACGGCCATGGACAGGTAATGAACAACAACCGCGACTGGGAAGACAGCTATCGCCAGCGCTGGCAATTCGATAAAATTGTGCGATCCACCCACGGCGTTAACTGTACCGGCTCCTGCAGCTGGAAAATCTACGTCAAAAACGGTCTCGTCACCTGGGAGACACAGCAAACCGACTACCCCCGCACCCGCCCCGATTTACCCAACCACGAACCCCGCGGCTGCCCGCGCGGCGCCAGCTACTCCTGGTACCTCTACAGCGCCAACCGGCTAAAGTACCCGCAGATCCGTAAAAGCCTGATTGCCCTGTGGCGCGAGGCGCTCTCGCAGCACAGCGATCCGGTTCTGGCGTGGGGCTCGATTATGCAGGACCCGGAAAAATGTCGGCGCTACAAGCAGGCGCGCGGCCACGGCGGTTTCGTACGATCCACCTGGCAAGAGCTGAACGCACTTATCGCCGCCGCCAACGTCTGGACCATCAAACACTACGGCCCCGACCGCGTGGCGGGCTTTTCACCGATCCCGGCGATGTCGATGGTCTCCTACGCGGCGGGCACCCGCTACCTGTCCTTGCTCGGCGGCACCTGCCTGAGCTTCTACGACTGGTACTGCGACTTACCGCCCGCCTCGCCCATGACCTGGGGCGAACAGACCGACGTGCCGGAGTCTGCCGACTGGTACAACTCCAGCTATATCATTGCCTGGGGCTCCAACGTGCCGCAGACCCGCACCCCGGACGCCCACTTTTTTACCGAGGTGCGCTACAAGGGCACCAAGACCATCGCCATCACCCCGGATTACTCGGAAGTGGCGAAACTGTGTGACCAGTGGCTGGCGCCGAAACAGGGCACCGACAGCGCGCTGGCGATGGCGATGGGTCACGTGATCCTCAAAGAGTTTCATCTCGATAACCCCAGCGACTACTTTATCAACTACTGTCGTCGCTACACCGACATGCCGATGCTGGTTTTGCTTGATGCCCGCGACGACGGCAGCTACGAGCCGGGCCGGATGCTGCGCGCCTCCGACCTGGTCGGTAACCTCGGCGAAGCCAATAATCCGCAGTGGAAAACCGTGGCGCTCAACGCCGCAGGCGCACTGGTGGCGCCTAACGGCTCCATCGGTTTTCGCTGGGGCGAGCAGGGAAAATGGAATCTTGAGGCGCTGGCGGCAGGCCAGGAAACCGAGCTGCAGCTCACCCTGCTCGGCATCCATGATGACGTCACTGGCGTTGCATTCCCCTACTTCGGCGGTAATGAGAACCCGCATTTTCGCAGCGTCAAGCAAGAGCCCGTGCTGGTACGCAAGCTGCCGACAAAAACGCTGACGCTCCACAACGGCACGACAGCCCGGGTGGTCAGCGTTTACGACCTGGTGCTGGCGAACTACGGGCTGGATCGTGGGCTCAACGACCCGCTGGCGGCGAGCGATTATAACGAGGTGAAAGCCTACAGCCCAGCGTGGGCCGAGCAGATAACCGGCGTACCGCAGCGACATATTGCGCAGATCGCCCGCGAATTCGCCGATACGGCGCACAAGACCCATGGCCGGTCGATGATAATCCTCGGTGCCGGTGTGAACCACTGGTACCACATGGACATGAACTACCGCGGTATGATCAACATGCTGGTGTTCTGCGGCTGCGTGGGCCAGAGCGGCGGCGGCTGGGCGCACTATGTCGGTCAGGAAAAACTGCGCCCGCAGACCGGCTGGCTGCCGCTGGCCTTTGCGCTGGACTGGAACCGTCCTCCGCGCCAGATGAACAGCACCTCGTTTTTCTACAACCATGCCAGCCAGTGGCGTTATGAAAAGCTGACCGCCCGCGAGCTGCTGTCGCCGCTGGCCGACGCCAGCCGGTTCTCCGGCCACCTGATTGATTTCAACGTCCGCGCCGAGCGCATGGGCTGGCTGCCGTCAGCGCCGCAGCTCAACATTAACCCGCTGACAGTCAAGCAGATGGCGGCAGCAGCGGGCGTGTCGCCTGCCGATTACACCGCCCAGGCGCTGCGTACAGGTGAAATTCGCATGGCCTGCGAGCAGCCTGACAGCGGAAAAAACCATCCGCGTAACCTGTTTATCTGGCGCTCCAACCTGCTCGGCTCCTCCGGTAAAGGGCATGAATATATGCTCAAGTACCTGCTCGGCACCGACAGCGGCATTCAGGGGGAGGCGTTTGGCGACAGCGACGACGTGAAACCGGAAGAGGTGGAATGGCAGACCGCCGCCATCGAGGGCAAACTTGACCTGCTGGTGACGCTCGATTTCCGCATGTCCAGCACCTGCCTGTTTTCCGATATCGTCCTGCCGACCGCGACCTGGTATGAAAAGGACGACATGAACACCTCGGACATGCATCCGTTTATCCATCCGCTCACGGCCGCGGTCGACCCGGCCTGGGAGGCGAAAAGCGACTGGGATATCTACAAAGGGATCGCCAACGCCTTTTCGACGATCTGCGTTGGCCACCTGGGTCAGGAAACCGATGTGGTTCTGCAGCCGTTGTTGCACGACACCCCGGCTGAGCTGTCGCAGCCGTTCGGCGTGGCCGACTGGCGCAAAGGCGAATGCGCGCTGCTGCCAGGGAAAACCGCGCCCAACATTCTGGTCGTGGAGCGGGATTACCCGGCGACGTACGAGCGTTTCACCTCGCTGGGTCCGTTGATGGATAAACTCGGCAACGGCGGCAAAGGCATCGCCTGGCAGACGCAAACCGAGGTCGATTTCCTCGGCAAGCTGAACTACGTCAAGCTCGACGGTCCGGCCAAAGGCCGCCCGCGCATCGAAACCGCGATTGACGCCTCCGAGGTTATCCTCGCGCTGGCGCCGGAAACCAACGGACAGGTGGCGGTGAAGGCCTGGGAAGCGCTGGGTAAATTCACCGGTCGCGATCACCGTCATCTGGCCATCAACAAAGAAGACGAGAAGATCCGCTTTCGCGATATCGTCGCTCAGCCGCGCAAAATCATCTCCAGCCCGACGTGGTCCGGCCTTGAAAGCGAGCACGTCTCCTATAACGCCGGGTACACCAACGTCCATGAGCTGATCCCGTGGCGCACCGTCTCGGGCCGCCAGCAGCTGTATCAGGACCATCCGTGGATGCGCGCCTTTGGCGAAAGCCTGGTGGCCTACCGTCCGCCGATTGATACCCGCAGCGTCAGCCATATGAAGGCGATCCCGCCGAACGGCTTCCCGGAGAAAGCGCTGAACTTCCTGACACCGCACCAGAAATGGGGCATCCACTCCACCTACAGCGAGAACCTGCTGATGCTGACGCTGTCGCGCGGCGGGCCGATCGTCTGGATAAGCGAAACCGACGCCCGGGAGCTGGGTATCGCCGACAACGACTGGATTGAGGCCTTCAACGCCAACGGCGCGCTCACCGCCCGTGCGGTCGTCAGCCAACGCGTGCCGCCGGGCATGACCATGATGTACCACGCGCAGGAGCGAATCATGAACATCCCCGGCTCCGAAGTCACCGGACGGCGCGGCGGCATCCACAACTCGGTCACCCGCATCTGCCCGAAACCAACCCATATGATTGGCGGCTACGCTCAACTGGCATGGGGCTTTAACTACTACGGCACCGTCGGCTCCAACCGCGACGAGTTCATCATGATCCGCAAAATGAAAAATATTAACTGGCTGGACGACGAAGGTCGGGATCAGGTACAGGAGGCGAAAAAATGAAGATCCGTTCGCAAGTAGGTATGGTACTCAATCTCGACAAATGCATCGGCTGTCACACCTGCTCCGTCACCTGTAAGAACGTCTGGACCGGGCGTGAAGGGATGGAGTACGCGTGGTTCAATAACGTGGAAACTAAGCCCGGCATTGGTTATCCGAAAAACTGGGAAGACCAGGAGCAGTGGCAAGGCGGCTGGGTCCGCGGCATTCACGGCAAGCTGACGCCCCGCCTCGGCGGCCGCGTGGGGGTGCTGGCGAAAATCTTCGCCAACCCGTCGCTGCCGGGCATCGACGACTACTACGAGCCGTTTACCTACGATTACCAGGACCTGCAACGCGCGCCGGAAGGCAAACACCTGCCGACCGCCCGCCCGCGCTCGCTCATCAGCGGCGAGCGCATCGATAAAATCGAATGGGGCCCGAACTGGGAGGAGCTGCTCGGCGGCGAGTTCGAGAAACGCGCCAAAGACCGCAACTTCGAGGCCATGCAAAAGGAGATGTACGGCCAGTTCGAGAATACCTTCATGATGTACCTGCCGCGCCTGTGCGAGCACTGCCTGAACCCAAGCTGTGTCGCCACCTGCCCGAGCGGCGCTATCTATAAGCGCGAGGAGGACGGCATCGTGCTTATCGACCAGGACAAATGCCGCGGCTGGCGGATGTGCATTAGCGGCTGCCCGTACAAGAAAATCTACTTCAACTGGAAAAGCGGAAAGTCGGAAAAATGCATCTTCTGCTACCCGCGCATTGAATCCGGCCAGCCGACCGTCTGCTCCGAAACCTGCGTCGGCCGTATTCGCTACCTCGGCGTACTGCTGTATGACGCTGACCGTATCGAAGAAGCCGCCAGCACCGAGCATGAGACCGATCTGTACCAGCGCCAGTGCGACGTGTTTCTCAACCCGCACGACCCGAACGTGATTGAAGAAGCGCTGAAACAGGGCATTGCGCATAACGTTATCGAGGCCGCTCAGCAGTCGCCGGTCTATAAGCTGGCGATGGAGTGGCAGCTCGCCCTGCCGCTGCACCCGGAGTACCGCACCCTGCCGATGGTCTGGTATGTACCGCCGCTGTCGCCTATCCAGTCCGTGGCCGATGCGGGCGGGCTGCCGAACAACGGCAGCATTCTGCCGGAGGTGGAGAGCCTGCGTATTCCGGTACAATACCTCGCCAATATGCTGAGCGCGGGCGATACCGGCCCGGTGCTGCGTGCGCTCAAGCGCATGATGGCTATGCGTCATTACAAGCGTTCGCAAACCGTCGAGGGCGTGACGGACACCCGCGCGCTGGAAGAGACCGGCCTGAGCGTTGAGCAGGTCGAAGAGATGTACCGCTACCTCGCCATCGCCAACTACGAGGACCGCTTCGTGATCCCCACCAGCCACCGCGAGCTGGCGCGTGAAGCCTTCCCGGAACGCAACGGCTGCGGCTTCAGCTTTGGCGACGGCTGCCACGGCTCCGACACCAAGTTCAACCTGTTCAACAGCCGCCGTATCGACGCGATCGACGTTTCCGGCGTGCGCCAGCATGGGGAGGGCGAATAATGCCAGTCCTTAAGCTTATCGCCCTGCTGCTGGAGTATCCGGACGCCCTGTTGTGGGAAAACCGCGATGACGCCCTGGCGCTGGCCCGCGAGGATGCCCCCCAACTGGAGCCCTGGGTGGCGCAGCATCTGGCCGCCCCGCTGCTGGATAAACAGGAAGAATGGTGCGATCTGTTCGAGCGCGGCAGCGCCACGTCGCTGCTGCTGTTCGAGCACGTTCACGGCGAATCCCGCGACCGGGGGCAGGCCATGGTGGATTTACTTGCCCAGTATGAGCAGGCAGGACTGATGCTTGACTGCCGCGAGCTGCCGGACCACCTGCCGCTGTATCTGGAGTACCTCAGCACGCTGACGCCCGACGCGGCGCGCGAGGGGTTGCAGAACGTCGCGCCCATTCTGGCGCTGCTGGGAGGGCGTCTGAAACAGCGCCAGGCACCGTGGTGGGCGCTGTTCGACGCCCTGCTGATGCTGGCGAACAGCCCTCTAAGAAGTGACGGCGTCACTAAACAGGTGGCTGGCGAGAAGCGTGACGATACCCGTCAGGCGCTGGATGCAGTGTGGGAAGAGGAGCAGGTGAAGTTTATCGAAGATAACGCCACCGCCTGCGACAGCTCCCCGCTGCAAAACTATCAACGACGCTTTAGCCAGGACGTCGCGCCGCAGTATGTCGACATCCGTGCCGGAGGCCCGAAATGATACAGTACCTCAACGTCTTCTTTTACGACATCTACCCCTACCTTTGCGGCACCGTGTTTCTGCTCGGCAGCTGGCTGCGCTATGACTATGGCCAGTACACCTGGCGTGCCGCCTCCAGCCAGATGCTGGATAAACGCGGCATGGTGATATGGTCGAATCTGTTCCATATCGGCATCCTGGGGATCTTTTTCGGCCATTTTTTCGGCATGCTGACGCCGCATTGGGTGTACTCCTGGTTCCTGCCAATGTCGCAAAAGCAGCTGATGGCGATGATCCTCGGCGGCGTGTGCGGGGTGATGACGCTGGTCGGCGGCGCGGGGCTGCTTATCCGTCGCCTGTATAACCCGCGGGTGCGGGCCACTTCCACTACCGCGGATATTCTGATCCTCAGCATTTTGCTGATTCAGTGCATTCTTGGGCTGACCACCATTGCGTTTTCCGCACAACATCCGGACGGCAGTGAAATGCTGAAGCTGGTAGACTGGGCACAGGCCGTCGTGACCTTCCAGGGCGGCGCTTCCGAACACCTCAACGGCGTGGCGTTCGTGTTCCGTGTGCATCTGGTGCTCGGCATGACCATTTTCCTGATCTTCCCGTTCACCCGACTGGTTCACGTCTGGAGCGCGCCGGTGGAGTATTTCACCCGTCGGTATCAGATTGTGCGGTCGAGGCGCTAATCTGACACGAACAAACATTAGCAAGGAGCAAGCATGGCTACCGTTCGTCAGACCGCCATACGCAACATCACCTGTGGAGAAAATGTGGTGATTTATGAACCCGCCAATCTGTATGACTGCTCGCTGGCGGACGATGTCTTTATCGGCCCGTTTGTCGAAATCCAGGGTCATACACAGATTGGCAAAGGCAGCAAAGTTCAGTCACACACGTTTATTTGCGAATACGTCACTGTCGGCAAGCGCTGCTTTATCGGCCATGGGGTCATGTTCGCCAACGACATGTTCCGTGACGGCGGTCCCAACCCCGACCGAAACAGCTGGGGGCGCATTCACATTGGTAATGACGTGTCTATCGGCAGCGGCGCCACCATTCTGGCGGTAAGCATCTGCGACGGCGCGGTGATCGGCGCGGGCAGCGTAGTGACGCGCGCGATTACAGAAAAAGGGGTATACGCCGGAAACCCGGCACGCCTGCTGCGAAAACTGTGAAAGGCGGCGGAGAACGCCCTTCACCGCCCTATCCGGAGAAACCGGAATCACTCTCAATCAAAAAAACTGGATACCCAGCCCCGCAAGTACTTGCCACTTTGGCTGACCCGGACCACGGTCAGCCACTGACCATTGGGGTTCAACATAGATGTTAAATGTCGCTTTGCTTTTTTTGATTACCTGCCCCACGCCTAACCCTAACGGGACGCTGTAACTATTGTTATGGAAGTTGTACGCCCATATGGGGCTTGCACGAAGGTAAGTCCCCCCGCCAAGCTGGTAAAACATAACCGTCTGGAAGGTGCCAAGATTGACGTTACTGCGATCGTCGTTCCCGGCGAAACTATGCTGCCATGTGGCCAGATAGCCATACTGAAATCGTGGTGAACTGGCATTAAATAAGACGTTGACCAGACCGGCAGACCATTTTTCGGTTCCTGTCGCATCATCCGACGCTGTGGGTACCGTCAGTTGTGGTCCCAGACCAAAACTGACCCCGCGAGTTCCGGTATTAATCAACCAGGATGCAATCACGTTGAAATCACCAACCCCTGTTCTGTGTCCTCCCCCTGGTGGAACAGGATAGGTGTTTACCGGTAATGAAGCACGGTATACCCATCGACTTTCGCCTACAGAAAAAGCCTGTGCATAACGGAGCCACAGCTGATTTGCGTCCTGATCGGTACCACTGATTTTCCCTGTGTAATAATTCTGCGTGCTGAATCCGTTCATGTCCGAAAGTGGGTTATTGGCCTGAGCAAAAGTGGCCCCCTGTTTTTCAACAGCACCTGTAGCACCTGATGCCATGCACAGGGATAACAGAACCCATTGCCGGAGGGAGCTTTTTATCATGGAGTTCCTCTTTGGGTGATGCTTCTGATGGGGTAAATCTGATTGAATTGAATCTAGGAGGTTATGTAAACGCACGCTTTTCATCAGGCGACAGCCACTTTTCATCTCGTGACCATCGCCATGAATTCAGTGTGTTAGCTGGCGGGAAACCGCAAAAATCGACCTTGTCTTCCCGACTTCCGACGGGCTTCCCGGCCCCGGAAATGCCAATCGTTTGAATGGGGTTGTAAGCGGAAAACTGCCCCTATTTTCCTGCTTGGGGATGGGTATCAAACGCCGACATCACGGCGGCCAGATCCGCCAGCGTAAAGCCGTTTTTGTTGTCGTCGACGCCGAGGCCAAAGGAGTCCTGCAGCAGCAAATACAAACTTTCGACATCTGGCAGAGTCCGTTTTTCTGCTGTATGCCCGTTATCCCAGTGGGTGAACTGGAAGTTGGTCAGGGTCAGCTTGCCGCCGTCAGGCAGATGGCGGCAGACCAACAGGTGGTGACGGAAATGGGACTGCGGCCAGTGAGCTGACCAGAAATTGCCCATTACGTAGTCGGTGAAATACTGATTGCCGAGGTCAAACTGGTACATCGACTGCCAGTGATCGTGATGAAGAAACTGGAGGATCCAGTCATTGCCTTCATTGAGCAGTCGATACACGCCGTGCGGCGTGCTTTGTTCTTTATCCGCCAGCAGGCGAATCGGCGCCGTCAGCGTCTGCCCGCCGAAACCGACGTCAGCAATCCAGCGCTCTCCCGCCAGTTCCACCAACAACAACCGGTGCGTACGCGGCGGCATCTGCGGCGGGTTCGCCAGCACCACGCGTCCCAGTATGCTGCGCACGTTAAAACCTACCTCTTTGAGCGCGCGCTCAAAAAGCCCGTTTTGCTCAAAGCAGTAGCCGCCGCGTTGAGCAGTAAGCAGCTTATCTTCCAGCGACTGATCGTCTAACTGAATTTCCCGGGGAAGCAGAACGTCCAGGTTTTCAAAGGGGATAGTGCAGTTATGGCGCAGGTGAAGTTCCCGCAGCGTGTCGAGGTCGACCGCTGACGGCTGTGTCCAGTGAAGACGGGAAAAATACGCGGTTAAAAATGGGCTCATGGCGCCTCCTGCAATGACGATGTTTTGTTTATAACGTATTTTTTCCTGCTGGCCGGTGTTTTTGTGCTCTCAAATTTTACCGTTCGTGCTTGTCATTCACCCTCGCCGCGCAGTGTAATGCAGCAAATCATCCGGAGGAATTGTCATGCGTCATTTTCGCCCTGTGGACTTAAAACATGCCTGCCGTCTGCTTAACCACGGTCCGACTATTCTCATCACCAGCTATGACGAGCAGCTCGCGCGGCGCAACGTGATGGCCGCCGCCTGGTCAATGCCAGTGGAATTCGACCCGCCACGTATTGCCGTCGTGGTGGATAAATCCGCCTGGTCCCGGGAGTTGATTGAACGCAGCGGCCGTTTCGGCATCGTTGTCCCGGGCGTTGAGGCGACGAACTGGACCTACGCCGTTGGCAGCGTCAGCGGACGTGATGAAGATAAATTCAACTGCTACGGCATCCCGGTCATCCAGGGTCCGGCGTTTGGCCTGCCGCTTATTGAGGAGAAGTGCCTGGCGTGGATGGAGTGTCGCTTGCTGCCCGCCACCGGCGCGCAGGAAAAATACGATACCCTGTTCGGCGAGGTTGTGTCCGCCGCCGCGGATGAGCAGGCCTTCGTCGCCGGTCGCTGGCAGTTTGACGACGATAAGCGCAATACCTTGCACCATCTTGGTGCCGGAACGTTCGTCACCAGCGGTCGACTCATTCGCGCCGCGGAAAAATAACGACTTTCGCCCGGTAGCGGCGTCGCTACCGGGATTCCGTCACATACTGTAACCGGGCTTTTTAATCAGCGACTCCAGCTGCGGGGCAATCTCGGTATCCCATACCTGTGATTTCCACTCGGTTTCTCCCACCTCGTTTAGCGAAATACTGACTTCACGGTCATTCGTCTTAAGGTGGCGAATAATCACTCCCACGATGTCCTCCGCCAGTGCGGCTTTTTGTTCGTCGTTCAGGTCGCGGGGAAAACATTTAATCTCTACGTGCGGCATAGCGGTCTCCTTATTGTCTGAGCCCTCAACGCTATCATGCTGTTGGCCTTTGGATTAACACTTTGTGCCCTGATCGTCATTGGCTGAAAAGTTGAAAGTTTTCAGCGATGATAGTGCACGCGTCGTTGGTGTGTTGATGACACAATTTCAGCGCTGCCTCCCGCGCGGCAGCGGCGGTCGGCGCACCGCTGTACCAGTAAAATCCTTGCCCATTTTGCCCCCTCGCCAGCGCTTTTTCGGTCGATCCCGAGCGCAGATAGTCGTAAACCTGTACACGATCGTCATAGCTCAACTGACCAAGAAACCCCTCCCACGGGCGCTCGTCCCAGGTGGGAAAACCATGGGCACGCAAGAAACGATCGATCTCCGGCAGCAGCAGCCGACGCCCGGCTTCACTGAGCATCATTTTGTGACCATCATTCTGAAACGGCGGAAATGTTTTCAGTTCGGCAAGACCGCCCGCCGTCCGGTAAGCAGAGATCATCCGCCAGACCAGTTGGGGCGAAAACCAGGGGTCGTTAGCCGCATATAACCACAGCGTAGGAATCGCCGTCGCCTGGCTCGCGTTGCGCCCCATTTCAATCACCAGGTCATCATAAAACAGGTGGCAGGCCGGGTTCGGTTTAAACGGCTGTGCGTCCATATAGACTCCGCCGGAGACGTTGATCACCACGCCGACGGGCGGCATCGTCACCCGTCCAGCCAGCGTCAACGCGGAGACGCCGCCAATGGACAACCCCATCACCAGCGCCTTTTTGGTGGCATCAACGTCCTGACGATGCGCCAACGAGATCATCGCCGCCTGCAGGTCGTCCGCGTGATCGCTGAGAAAAAGTCCCGCCTCCGGCGCCTTGCAGCTGCCCGCGTCATCCCTCACGCTGCCGCTAGAGGTTCCATAGCCGCGCCACATGACCACAGCGGCGACCCAGCCTCGGTGGGCAAAATCATGGGCGAGACTGCGAAAGCTGTCGGGACGGATATCCTGAGGCGAAAACTCCGGGCTACTCGATCCCTGGGCGATCAACGCCAGCGGAAAACGGCCTACAGCATCAGGACGCACGACCAGGGTATCCAGTGTGTAGCGGTAGCCATGGATCACCACCGGCAACGCCAGATACTCTTCAATGACGCCACCCGTCGTCTGGGCGCGAGCGGAAAACACCGCGGCGAATAGCGCAACACACAGCAAAAAACGCGCGCGCAGGGGTACGTCCCCTCGCCGCCATTGGCAAGCAAAAAGTGATGACATCGATATGGCCCCCCATCCCATTCAAAGTGTAGCCTGCCGCGGCTACCTTTTGCGTCATTTAACATTTGCAGGTAGGATGCTGCGCCGGGTTTTGTCTTATCTATACGTCAGAATACCGGAAAAGACAGAGCAATATGCTAAACGCACTCGTTTCTGCGTCATAAAAATCCTTTAGACCCCGACAAGGGCAAAGACAGGAATCTGAATACTATAATGAACACCGAACATAACATCGCGGCAGAGCATCATGCTGCCAAACGCCGGTGGCTGAACTCGCAAGATGCGGGGTATCACAAAGCCATGGGCAACCGTCAGGTGCAAATGATCGCCATCGGCGGCGCCATCGGCACCGGGTTGTTTTTAGGCGCTGGCGCGCGCCTGCAGATGGCGGGGCCGTCCCTCGCGATCGTTTATCTTGTCTGCGGTATCTTCTCTTTCTTCATTCTTCGCGCGCTTGGCGAGCTGGTGCTGCATCGCCCGTCCAGCGGCAGCTTTGTCTCCTATGCCCGCGAATTCCTCGGCGAAAAAGCCGCTTTTGTCGCCGGGTGGATGTACTTCATCAACTGGGCGATGACCGGTATTGTGGATATCACCGCCGTGGCGCTCTATATGCACTACTGGGGTGCTTTTGGCGATGTGCCGCAGTGGGTGTTCGCCCTTGGCGCGCTGGCGGTTGTCGGCACCATGAACATGATCGGCGTGAAATGGTTCGCTGAAATGGAGTTCTGGTTCGCGCTGGTTAAGGTACTGGCTATTGTGGTGTTTCTGGTGGTCGGCACCGTGTTCCTCGGCAGCGGCAAACCGCTGGATGGCGGCACCACGGGCTTCCATCTGATCACCGATAACGGCGGCTTCTTCCCGCATGGCCTGCTGCCTGCGCTGGTGCTGGTGCAGGGCGTCGTTTTCGCCTTTGCCTCTATCGAGCTGGTCGGTACCGCCGCCGGGGAATGTAAAGACCCGGAAAATATGGTGCCAAAAGCGATTAACAGCGTTATCTGGCGTATTGGCCTGTTCTACGTCGGTTCGGTGGTGCTGCTGGTGCTGCTGCTGCCGTGGAACGCCTACCAGGCGGGACAAAGCCCGTTCGTCACCTTCTTCTCAAAGCTTGGCGTGCCGTATATCGGCAGCGTTATGAACATCGTGGTGTTGACGGCGGCGCTCTCCAGCCTGAACTCCGGACTCTATTCCACCGGCCGTATTCTGCGCTCGATGTCGATGGGCGGTTCCGCGCCGCAGTTCATGTCCAAAATGAGCCGTCATCAGGTGCCGTACGCCGGGATCCTGGCGACGCTTTGCGTCTACGTGGTCGGTGTATTCCTGAACTATCTCGTGCCGTCTCAGGTGTTCGAAATCGTCCTGAACGTCGCGTCGTTGGGAATTATCGCCACCTGGGCGTTTATCGTGGTGTGTCAGATGCGCCTGCGTAAGGCGATTCAGGAAGGGAAATGCGCACCGGTGAGCTTCCGCATGCCTGGAGCGCCGGTGACCTCCTGGCTGACACTGCTGTTCCTGCTGAGCGTGCTGGTGCTGATGGCGTTCGACTACCCGAACGGGACCTACACCATCGCCTCGATTCCGCTGATTGCCGTGCTGCTGGTGGCGGGCTGGTTTGGCGTTCGCAAACGCGTTCACCACATCCACCGTGATGCGCCGGGCAACCCCCTGACGCAACAAACGGATAACCGCTGATCCGCACTGCTTTTGTTGCCCGCCGTCCGGCGGGCAACCTTTCTTCCGGGCTTAGTTTTTAATTAACTGCGCCACGTCGTTGCTGTTAATCTGCCGCTCATTGCCATCCTGATCGACATAGCTGGTCATCCCGGTCTCTTTATCCAGCTGCGGTTTCCCATTGGTGACAATCGTCTGCCCGCTTTTGGTGGTCATTACATAGCTGCTGCTGCAACCCGCCAACGCCATCAGCATTGCTCCGGCAAAAAAGAATAAGAAAGGCTTTTTCATTGGTTCTCCATCATGATGCATCACCGGCTGCCAGCCGGTTGAAAAGAGAAGGATTTTAAGCCTCTGCGGGACGAAGGGCTACCGGTGGGTTGTAACAGGAGGTGATTGCGCTCCCCTCTCCGGTGAAGAATAAGGGAGCGACACATCATGAAGGATTACAGCATGATACGAATGACATCATCCGCAAGCGCCGCCTCTTTCTCCCGTGTGGATGCCTGCTTCACGGTCACATACAGCGTTTTACCGTCCGTGGACAACGCCAGACTGTTCGGATATGTCGGGGTATCCAACGTCTTCACAACCTTATAACTTTTACCGTCAATTACGCTGACGCTGCCGGCTTTGCGATGGGTCGCGTAAATTTCGTTACGCACCGGGTTGAACAGCACCGCCAGTGACTCCGGCGCGGCAACCTTCGCCAGCACCTTACCGTCGCGGTAATCCACCACCAGCATCTCCGGCTGTTTAAAATCGGTAATGAATGCTCGATGGCTGGCGCTGTCGAGAGCGATGTTCAGGAACGCGTGCTCTTTGCTATCGCCCACCAGCTTTTTACGGCTGAGAATACGGTTGCTTGCGGTATCAATGGTCACCAGCTCGCCATCAGCGCTCACGGTATACAGACGCTGCGCATCGCCGTCCAGCGCCAGCGCAGTGCTGCGATTTCCGGTTCCGCTGATGGTCGCCTTCAGCGTCAGGTTTGCACCGTCCACCACCCAGATAACGCTTTCTTTACCCACGCCGCTGATATAGACAGTGTTGTGTTTTTCATCCGCCACCAGCTCGCGCGGCTGCAGCGGTTTGACGGTCTCGCTGCGCTTACGGTCATCCAGCGCCAGGCGCCCTTTTACTTCGCCCGTTTTGGCGTCAACCGCCGTCACCGCACCGTTCACGCTGTTGCCGAACCACAGGGTTTGTGTCTGGTTATTGATAGTCGCGCCAAACGGTTTTGCCTCGCTGTGCACCGCAAGCGTTGCCTCAAGCGTTTGCGGGTCGAGGCGATAGATAACACCGCCTTTGTCGGCGCTACGGCTCTGGGAGGTTGCCACCCACAGCGCGTTATCCTGCTGGCTGATGGCCATTTCATAGGCGCCTTTGCCCACAGCCTTACGCAACATTTCGTCAGCATGAACGGTAAACGATCCCGCCAGCAGCAGTGATGTTAGCAACAACGAGCGGCGCAGGCGTGGAGCAGAAAAATGACGTAATGACATGACGACTTCCTTTGATAAACAAAAAATGGTGCTGCATCACAGGCTTCCGGTCGACAGGGTCATTGCTCTGCCGTAATTATAGATGCGAATAGTAATCATTATTCATCGCAATGTGGAGCACTAAATGCCCATTTCGCCAGAACCAGGTCATTGTTAACTCAAAATTTAACGTAACGTGCCTTTAAGTTTTTCAAACAATTTACAAAAACATTAACATATTCACATATGTTTCCTTTTGTTCGTTATACCG
>NZ_JAFAGS010000019.1 GCF_019237635.1 Pluralibacter sp. | reverse complement strand
GCTGACGTGGTGACGCTGGCGCTGGCCTATGATGTTGACGCCATCGCTGAACGCGGCCGTATCGACAAACACTGGATTACACGCCTGCCGGACAACGCCGCGCCCTATACCTCAACCATTGTTTTCCTGGTGCGTAAAGGCAACCCGAAACAGATCCACGACTGGAACGACCTGATTAAACCCGGCGTTTCCGTTATTACCCCGAACCCGAAAAGCTCCGGCGGCGCGCGCTGGAACTACCTGGCGGCCTGGGGTTACGCCCTGCGCCATAACAATGGCGACCAGGCCAAAGCCCAGGACTTCGTAAAGGCGCTATACAAGAACGTTGAAGTGCTGGATTCCGGCGCGCGCGGTTCTACCAACACTTTCGTTGAGCGCGGCATTGGCGATGTGCTGATTGCCTGGGAAAACGAAGCTCTGCTGGCGGTGAGCGCGCTGGGGAAAGACACGTTTGAAATCGTTACCACGAGCGAGTCTATTCTCGCGGAGCCGACGGTGTCGGTGGTCGACAAAGTGGTTGATAAGAAAGGCACCCGCGCCGTCGCCGAGGCGTACCTGAAGTATCTCTATTCACCGGAAGGTCAGGAGATCGCGGCAAAGAATTTCTACCGTCCGCGTGACCCGGCGGTGGCGAAGAAATACGACAGCACGTTCCCGAAACTGACGCTGTTCACCATCGATGATGCGTTCGGCGGCTGGGCGAAAGCGCAGAAAGAACACTTCTCCAACGGCGGCACCTTCGACCAGATAAGCCAGCGCTAATCCCCTTCCTGTTACCCGGCGGCATCCCCGCCGGTGTATTTATGTCCTTGTCATTACGTCGATTTTGTGAGTTTCCTGACTGTTTTTTCAGCGAAAATACCGGTTAATAAGCAGATAGCGCAACCGCGCTGGGATACTCAAGGAATGACGCATGGACAGATTAACTCCGGTTCGCCCATGGCCTGCGCTACTGGCCGTCGCCATCACGTTTATCATCTGGTTTGCTGTTCCCATCCCTGCTGGCGTTACCCCTGAAGCCTGGCACCTCCTGGCGCTGTTTATCGGTACGATCGCCGCCATTATCGGCAAGGCGATGCCGATTGGCGCGATAGCGATCGTCGCCATCATGCTGGTGGCCATGACCGGTGTCACCAACCCCGGTAAACCCGCCGCAGCGCTGAACGATGCCCTGAGCGGATTTTCGAATTCGCTCATCTGGCTCATCGGGTTGTCGATCATGCTGTCGCAAAGCCTGTTGAAAACCGGCCTCGGCGCACGTATCGGCTACGGGTTTATCGCGCTGTTTGGCAAGAAAACGCTGGGCATCGCCTGGGCGCTGACGCTTGCCGAAACGCTGATCGCCCCCGTCACGCCGAGCAATACCGCGCGCGGCGGCGGCATTATTCATCCGGTAATGCGCGCCATTGCCGATAGCCTGGGTTCGCAGCCCGGCAACAGCGAGAACGGTTCTACCGGGCGCTATCTGGCGCTGGTGAACTACAACATCAACCCGATAAGCTCGGCGATGTTTATCACCGCCACCGCGCCGAACCCGCTGATTGTGAGTTTTTTGCTCAAAGGCACTAACGGCGTGCTGGGGATGACGTGGGGAATGTGGGCGCTCGCCGCGCTGCTGCCGGCGGCGGTGTCGCTGGTGGTGATGCCGGTGGTTATCTGGTGGCTGTACCCTCCGGCGGTAACCAAAACGCCGAATGCGCCGCAGTTCGCCAGAAGCAAGCTCGACGAGCTGGGCCCGCTGTCGTTGGCTGAAAAAATCACTCTCGGCGTGTTTGCCCTGCTGCTGTGCCTGTGGGCGGGCGTTCCGGCGTTCGTAATGGGCAGCGGTTGGGCGGTCAACCCGACCAGCGCGGCGCTGATTGGCCTGTCAATTCTGCTGCTGACCGGCGTGCTGCACTGGGACGATATCCTGAAATGCCGCGGCGCCTGGGATACCATCGTCTGGTTCGCGGCGCTGGTGATGATGGCGGAGTTTCTCAGCAAGCTCGGCCTGGTGAGCTGGCTGGCGACCACCGTCGGCAACACGATTGATCACCTGGGGCTGCACTGGAGCGTCGCAACGCTGCTGTTGGTCCTGCTCTACGTCTATTCGCACTACTTTTTTGCCAGCACCACGGCGCATATTACGGCGATGTTCGCCGCGTTTTTTGCCGCAGGGCTGGCGCTGGGCGCGCCGCCTGCGCTGCTCGGCCTGATGCTCGCGTTCTCCTCATCGTTGATGATGTCGTTAACCCACTACGGCACCGGCACGGCGCCGATTATCTTCGGTTCAGGGTACGTTACCCTTGCCGAGTGGTGGAGAACCGGGCTGGTGATGAGCGTAGTAAACCTGATTATCTGGGGGGCGACGGGCGCCGTATGGTGGCGCTGGCTGGGATACTGGTAACCCCGCAACGATGAAAATTCATAAAGTTACGGTATGCTTGCTGTTTACGTATTCATTGAGGGTTGGATATGAAATCGGCAAGCCGCATTATCCTGGGACTGATGGTCGTGCTGCTGCTGGCGGTCGTGGGCGTATGGCATTTCTTTTTTTCCGGTAATGCCAACGCGCTGCGGGAGATTGTCACGCAGCAGTGCGTTCCGAATGAGCAGCAGCATCAATTGCCTGCGCCGTGCGCTGAGGTGAATCTGGATAACGGCTATGTACTGTTTAAGGACCGCAACGGACCGCTGCAGTACCTGCTGATGCCAACCTACCGAATCAACGGCACCGAAAGCCCGCTGCTGCTCAACCCTCACACGCCGAACTTCTTCTGGCAGGCCTGGCAAAATCGTCGGGTGATGAGCGAACGCCGTGGTTCACCGGTGCCGGATGAGGCCGTGTCGTTGACTATCAACTCACGTATGGGGCGTACGCAAAACCATTTTCATATCCACATTTCGTGCCTGCGCCCGGACGTGCGTCAGCAGCTCAATGACGATATGACGGCGATAAGCACCCGCTGGCTGCCGCTTCCCGGTAACCTGATGGGCCATGTCTATCTTGCGCGGCGGGTGACGGAGGCCGAGTTTGCGCAAAAAAGCCCATTCATTATGCTGGCCGAAGAGGTGCCTGAGGCGCGTGAACATATGGGACGCTTTGCGCTGGCGGTCGTGCCGCAGAGCGATGATTCGTTCGTGCTGCTGGCGACCGAACGCAATCTGCTGACGCTTAATCGCGCCTCCGCCGAGGAAATTCAGGATCATCAATGTGATATTCTGAAGTAATCCCCCTGGTTCTGGCGTTTACCTGCTGCTCCTGTCGTCGTAGACTTGCTGAAAAAAACGACAGGAGACAGGAATGTCGCTCTGGTTCTCTCACCCTCTGTTTATCCCTTCACTGATTGTCGGCCTGACAGTCCTGCTCTGGGCCACGTCATTGCTGCCGGAGTTCATTGCCGCGCTGTTGTTTTTCACCGCCGCGATGGTGGCGAAAATCGCCCCGCCGGACGTTATCTTCGGCGGCTTCGCCTCCTCGGCATTCTGGCTGGTGTTCAGCGGCTTCGTGCTGGGCGTCGCCATCCGTAAGACGGGGCTGGCGGATCGCGCCGCCCGGGCGCTCTCCGTCAGACTCACCGACTCCTGGCCGCAGATGGTGGCGAGCGTGGTGCTGCTGAGCTATGCGCTGGCGTTCGTGATGCCGTCCAATATGGGACGTATCGCGCTGCTGATGCCGGTTGTCGCGGCGATGGCGGCGCGTGCTGGTATCCACGAAGGCACCCGCGCCTGGTATGGTCTGGCGCTGGCGGTGGGATTCGGCACTTTTCAGCTCTCCGCCACCATTTTACCGGCCAACGTGCCCAACCTGGTGATGAGCGGCGCTGCGGAAGGGTCTTATGGCATCCATCTTAATTACCTGCCTTATCTGCTGTTGCATACGCCGGTGCTGGGCTGGCTGAAGGGGGCGCTGCTGGTGGGGCTTATCTGCTGGTTGTTTCCCGGAAAACCGACGCCGCCGAAGGCGATCGCGCCCTCTGCGCCAATGAGCGCAGACGAAAAGCGGCTGGCGTGGATGCTGGCGGTGGTGTTGACGCTGTGGGTGACCGAGAGCTGGCACGGGATTGGCCCGGCGTGGACGGGGCTTGCCGCCGCCTGCGTAACCTTGCTGCCGCGGGTGGGTTTTATCAGCGGCGAGGAGTTCGCCAGCGGAGTGAATTTCCGCACCTGCCTGTATGTGGCCGGTATTCTGGGGCTGGCGATTACCGTCACGCAAACCGGCATCGGCGATGCCGTCGGACAGGCGCTGTTGCGCGTGATGCCGCTGGACCCTGAACATCCGTTCACCAGCTTCCTCGCGCTGAGCGGGATAACCACTGCGCTGAACTTTATCATGACCGCCAACGGCGTCCCGGCGCTGTACACCACCTTTGCCCAGAGTTTCGCCGATGCGACGGGCTTCCCGCTGCTGAGCGTGATTATGGTGCAGGTATTGGGGTATTCCACGCCGCTGCTGCCGTATCAGGCGTCGCCTATCGTCGTGGCGATGGGGCTTGGCAAGGTACCGGCAAAGGCCGGGATGAAGCTGTGTTTAGCGCTGGCGTTAGCGACCTATCTGGTGCTGCTGCCGCTGGATTATCTGTGGTTTAGCGTGTTGGG
>NZ_JAFAGS010000093.1 GCF_019237635.1 Pluralibacter sp. | reverse complement strand
GATCAAAGGTAAGGGCGGCCGCTTCCGTCAGAACTTGCTGGGTAAGCGCGTCGACTACTCGGGCCGTTCGGTCATCGTGGTGGGTCCGCAGCTGAAACTGCACCAGTGCGGTCTGCCGAAGCTGATGGCGCTGGAACTGTTCAAGCCATTCATCTTCAACAAGCTCGAACTGATGGGTCTGGCGACCACCATCAAGGCCGCCAAGAAGCTGGTCGAGATGCAAGAGCCGGTGGTGTGGGACATCCTGGAAGAAGTGATCCGCGAACACCCGATCATGCTGAACCGTGCACCAACCCTGCACCGTCTGGGTATCCAGGCCTTTGAACCGGTACTGATCGAAGGTAAAGCTATCCAGCTGCACCCGCTGGTTTGTGCGGCATATAACGCCGACTTCGATGGTGACCAGATGGCTGTTCACGTACCGCTGACGCTGGAAGCCCAGCTCGAAGCGCGTGCGCTGATGATGTCTACCAACAACATCCTGTCCCCAGCGAACGGCGAACCTATCATCGTTCCGTCTCAGGACGTTGTATTGGGTCTGTACTACATGACCCGCGACTGTGTTAACGCCAAAGGCGAAGGCATGGTGCTGACTGGCCCGAAAGAAGCTGAGCGTATTTATCGCGCTGGCCTGGCCTCTCTGCATGCGCGCGTTAAAGTGCGTATCACCGAATACGAAAAAGATGACAACGGCGAATTCGTTGCGAAGACCAGCCTGAAAGACACGACCGTTGGCCGTGCCATTCTGTGGATGATCGTACCGAAAGGTCTGCCTTTCTCCATCGTCAACCAGGCGCTGGGCAAGAAAGCTATCTCCAAAATGCTGAACACCTGTTACCGCATTCTGGGCCTGAAGCCGACCGTTATCTTCGCTGACCAGACCATGTACACCGGTTTTGCTTACGCTGCGCGCTCAGGTGCGTCCGTAGGTATCGACGACATGGTTATCCCGGAGAAGAAACACGAGATCATCTCTGAAGCGGAAGCCGAAGTTGCTGAGATCCAGGAGCAGTTCCAGTCTGGTCTGGTGACCGCGGGCGAACGCTATAACAAAGTTATCGATATCTGGGCTGCGGCGAACGATCGTGTATCCAAAGCGATGATGGATAACCTGCAAACCGAAACCGTGATTAACCGTGACGGCGTTGAAGAGCAGCAGGTTTCCTTCAACAGCATCTACATGATGGCCGACTCCGGTGCGCGTGGTTCTGCAGCACAGATTCGTCAGCTGGCAGGTATGCGTGGTCTGATGGCGAAGCCGGATGGCTCCATCATCGAAACGCCAATCACCGCGAACTTCCGTGAAGGTCTGAACGTACTCCAGTACTTCATCTCCACGCACGGTGCGCGTAAAGGTCTGGCGGATACCGCACTGAAAACCGCGAACTCCGGTTATCTGACGCGTCGTCTGGTTGACGTTGCGCAGGATCTGGTGGTGACCGAAGACGATTGCGGCACGCTGGAAGGCATCACCATGACCCCGGTTATCGAGGGTGGCGATGTTAAAGAGCCGCTGCGCGATCGCGTACTGGGTCGTGTTACCGCGGAAGACGTCCTGAAGCCGGGTACCGCAGACATTCTGGTACCACGCAACACGCTGCTGCATGAGCACTGGTGTGACCTGCTGGAAGCGAACTCTGTTGACTCAGTGAAAGTGCGTTCCGTTGTATCCTGTGACACCGACTTTGGTGTATGTGCGCACTGCTATGGTCGTGACCTGGCGCGTGGCCACATCATCAACAAAGGTGAAGCTATCGGCGTTATCGCGGCACAGTCCATCGGTGAACCCGGTACACAGCTGACGATGCGTACGTTCCACATCGGTGGTGCGGCATCTCGTGCGGCTGCAGAATCCAGCATTCAGGTGAAAAACAAGGGTAGCATCAAGCTGTCCAACGCCAAGTCTGTTGTGAACTCTGCTGGCAAGCTGGTGGTAACCTCCCGTAACACTGAGCTGAAACTGATCGACGAATTCGGTCGTACCAAAGAAAGCTATAAAGTGCCTTACGGTGCGGTGATGGCGAAGGGTGATGGTGAGCAGGTTGCCGGCGGTGAAACCGTAGCAAACTGGGATCCGCATACCATGCCAGTTATCACTGAAGTGTCTGGTTTCATTCGCTTCACTGACATGATCGACGGCCAGACGAT
This sequence comes from Pluralibacter sp., assembly GCF_019237635.1. Lineage (GTDB taxonomy): Bacteria > Pseudomonadota > Gammaproteobacteria > Enterobacterales > Enterobacteriaceae > Enterobacter_B. The sequence continues at coordinate 23,154 of NZ_JAFAGS010000093.1, read as the reverse complement.
TACGCGTCAGACCGACGAACTGACCGGCCTGTCTTCCCTGGTGGTTCTGGATTCCGCAGAACGTACTACCGGTGGTAAAGACCTGCGTCCGGCACTGAAAATCGTTGACGCTAACGGCGATGATGTTCTGATCCCGGGCACCGACATGCCGGCTCAGTACTTCCTGCCGGGTAAAGCGATTGTTCAGCTGGAAGACGGTATTCAGATAAGCTCCGGTGACACCCTGGCGCGTATTCCTCAGGAATCCGGCGGTACCAAGGATATTACCGGTGGTCTGCCGCGCGTTGCGGACCTGTTCGAAGCACGTCGTCCGAAAGAGCCGGCAATCCTGGCTGAAATCAGCGGTATCATTTCCTTCGGTAAAGAGACCAAAGGTAAACGCCGTCTGGTGATCACCCCGGTTGATGGCAGCGATCCGTACGAAGAGATGATTCCGAAGTGGCGTCAGCTCAACGTGTTTGAAGGTGAACGCGTAGAACGCGGTGACGTGGTTTCCGACGGTCCGGAAGCGCCGCACGACATTCTGCGTCTGCGTGGCGTTCACGCGGTAACCCGTTACATCGTGAACGAAGTGCAGGACGTTTACCGTCTGCAGGGCGTTAAGATCAACGATAAACACATCGAAGTTATCGTTCGTCAGATGCTGCGTAAAGCTACCATCGTGAACGCGGGCAGCTCCGAGTTCCTCGAAGGTGAGCAGGTTGAATACTCCCGCGTTAAGATCGCTAACCGCGATCTGGAAGCGGATGGCAAGATTAGCGCAACCTTCGCGCGCGATCTGCTGGGTATCACCAAAGCGTCTCTGGCTACCGAGTCCTTCATCTCTGCGGCATCGTTCCAGGAAACGACCCGCGTTCTGACCGAAGCGGCTGTTGCGGGTAAACGCGACGAACTGCGCGGTCTGAAAGAGAACGTTATCGTCGGTCGTCTGATCCCGGCAGGTACCGGTTATGCGTACCACCAGGACAGAATCCGCCGTCGTGCAGCGGGCGAAGCTCCGGCAGCACCGCAGGTGAGCGCGGAAGAAGCGTCTGCCAGCCTGGCAGAACTGCTGAACGCAGGCCTGGGCGGTTCTGACAACGATTAATCGTTCACGTTAGTGCGATAAGTCGAAAAGGCCAGTCTGATGACTGGCCTTTTTTATTGCCTTTTTTCTAACCTGTTATCCTTTCCGTACTGCTGAAATAATGTGCGTCGTCTCACTTCGATCTCGCTTACGCTTAACTATACTGCATCCAATATTGCGTCATACCCTACCCATAAAACTGGATAATTATCATGAATATAAAAGCGTATTCTTATTTTATCAGTACCGCTGTGGCTCTGACGTTGTCAGCGGCGATGATAACGCCCGCGTTTTCTGCCGATGCGCCGGTTCATAAACCCAAAATAGCGCTGGTGATGAAGTCACTGGCGAATGAATTTTTCCTGACCATGGAAAATGGCGCAAAAGATTATCAAAAGCAAAATGCCGATAAATTCGATCTGGTTTCCAACGGGATTAAGAATGAAACGGATACCGCCAGCCAGATCCAGATTGTCGAACAGATGATAGTCTCGAAGGCGGATGCCATTATTATTGCGCCGTCGGATTCGAAGGCGATGGTACCGGTGGTGAAAAAGGCGATTGATGCCGGAATATTAGTGATCAATATCGACAATAAATTCGATGACGCGGTGCTTAAGGATAAAGGGTTGAACATCCCGTTTGTGGGGCCGAATAACCGCAAAGGGGCGAAAGATATTGGCGATTATCTGGCAAAACATCTGAAGGCGGGTGACGAGGTGGGCATTATTGAAGGCATCCCAACGTCGACCAACTCCCAGCAGCGTACTCTGGGCTTCCAGGATGCGATGTCGCAGGGGGGAATGAAGGTTGTTTCCGTACAGTCTGGCCAATGGGAAATGAATAACGCGAACGCCATTGCCGCCGCGATGCTGAGCGAATATCCCAATATTAAGGCGCTGCTGGCGGATAATGACAATATGGCGCTGGGGGCGGTCTCCGCGATTCGCGCAGCGGGGAAACGCGGCCAGGTACAGGTCGTCGGCTATGACAATATCGACGCTATCAAGCCGATGCTGCAGGATGGCCGTGTGCTGGCCACCGCAGATCAGTTCGCTTCTCAACAGGCAGTTTTTGGTATCAATACGGCGCTGGAAGCCCTGAAAGCCGGTAAAAAGCAGAGCGAGCTTTCCGGTAGCATTGAAACGCCGGTCAAACTGATCGTGAAGCAATAAGCGGCAATTTGACCCTCCGGGGCGGTGCAAACGCCCCGGAGGTTTCCGGGATTCGACAGAGTGGGTATTGCGTGCGAAATGGCTGACTATCAAGAGATCCTGTCAATGTCCGGCGTGGGTAAAACCTACAGCGAGCCGGTGCTGACCAATATCAATCTGACGTTGTATTCCGGGAAAGTGCTGGCGCTGACTGGCGAAAATGGCGCAGGGAAAAGTACACTCTCGAAAATTATCGGCGGCCTGATTTTGCCGACCACAGGCAGCATGACCTGTCTTGGGCAGCCTTACGCCCCCGCCAGCCGTAAGGAGGCGGAAAAGCTCGGCATTCGCATGGTCATGCAGGAGCTGAACCTGTTGCCCACGCTGACCATCGCCGAGAATCTCTTTCTCGATCGGTTGCCCAATCGGGGCGGGTGGATAAACCGTAAGCGCCTGCGTGAGATGTCCGTGCCGGTGATGGAGATGGTCGGCCTGCAGGCGCTCGATCCCGATATGCTGGTGGGAGAACTCGGTATAGGTCATCAGCAGATGATTGAGATCGCCCGTAATCTGATCGGCGACAGCCGTATTCTTATCCTCGATGAACCTACCGCGATGCTGACCAACCGCGAAGTTGAGCTGCTGTTCGCGCAAATTCGGCAATTTAAACAACGTGGCGTGTCGCTGATATATATCTCCCATCGTCTTGATGAACTGGCGCAGATTGCGGATGACATTATGGTATTGCGGGACGGCAATATGGTCTGTACCGATGACATCAGGCGTTACAGCAGCGACCAACTGGTCTCACTGATGGTCGGACGCGATCTCGACAGCAGCTTTGACGTCAGCGCCCGCCGCCAGGGAAATCCGATACTGAAGGTCGAACACTTTACGCGCGGCGACGTTTTGCAGGATATCTCCTTAACGCTGCATCGTGGCGAGGTGCTGGGCATCAGTGGGCTGGTCGGCGCCGGACGCACTGAGCTGATGCGGGCTATTTTCGCTGCCGACCGTATCGATAGCGGCCAGCTGTGGGTGGGCGACCCGCTGAAGGCCGTGGCGCTTCGCTCGCCCGCGGAGGCGATCGCGCATCGCATTGCCCTTGTCACTGAAGATCGTAAAGGCGAGGGGCTTCTGTTGCCGCAGTCCGTGGCGGCGAATACGTCGCTTGGCAATAGTGACAAAATTAGTCGTCTGTCGTGGCTCGACATGGGCCGGGAGATAAGGCTGGCGCAGAAATATATCAGCCGTCTGGGGATTCGTACATCGGGTACGGAACTGGCGGTCGATAGCCTGTCAGGCGGCAACCAGCAGAAGGTATTGATTAGTCGCTGGCTGGAGCGAAGCTGCGATGTCATTCTCTTCGATGAGCCGACGCGCGGCATTGACGTTGGCGCTAAGCGGGATATCTATCTGTTACTGAATGAATTAACGCAAAGCGGGAAAGGGCTAATCGTCGTCTCCAGCGATTTGCGTGAACTGATGTTGATTTGCGATCGTATTGCGGTGCTTTCCGCCGGCAAGCTGGTGGAGACGTTTACTCGCGACAACTGGACGCAGGATGCCATTCTGGCCGCCGCGTTTTCCGGTTATCAGCACGCCACGGGGAGTTTACATAATGAGTAATACATCGCTACCGGTCAGCGCGCGGCCCGCGACATGGCGCGGATTAAGCAGCTATCTGGGACTGCTCGGCGCGCTGCTGGCAATGGTTATCCTGTTTTCATTTCTCAGCGATCATTTCCTCAGCCTGAATACCTTTAGCACGATAGCGAACCAGATCCCCGACCTGATGGTCATGTCGGTCGGCATGACCTTTGTGCTGATTATTGCCGGAATTGATCTGTCGGTTGGCTCCGTGCTGGCGCTGTCGGCCGCCGTGGTGAGCGTGACCTATCTGAATCTGCACTGGTCTCCCTGGTTTGCGGCTATCGCCGGTATTGTGGTGGCGACGGCGGTAGGTTCATTAACCGGCCTGATCTCCGTTATCTGGCGTATTCCCACCTTTATTGTCTCGCTAGGGATGTTGGAGATAGCTCGGGGTAGTGCCTACCAGTTGACCGATTCACGCACAGCATATATTGGCTCCAGCTTTGATTTTCTTGCGGACCCGATCGTGTTTGGCATTTCACCGTCGTTCGTCATTGCCGTACTGGTCATTCTGGCGGGGCATCTGGTTCTGACCCGCACGATTTTCGGCCGTCACCTGATTGGTATTGGCACCAATGAGGAGGCAGTACGGTTATCAGGTATCAACCCTGCGCCTTATAAAGTGGTGGTCTTTGCGCTGATGGGGGCGTTGTCCGGGCTCGCGTCGCTATTCCAGGTCGCGCGTCTGGAGGCGGCCGATCCGAACGGCGGTGTGGGGATGGAGCTTCAGGTGATTGCTGCGGTCGTTATCGGCGGCACAAGCCTGATGGGCGGACGGGGTTCTGTTATTTGTACTTTCCTTGGCGCGTTGATTATCTCCGTTCTGGCGGCAGGTCTGGCGCAAATCGGCGCCAGCGAACCGACAAAACGCGTGATCACCGGGGTGGTCATCGTTGTTGCCGTTGTGCTTGATACCTACCGCAGCCAACGCCAGAAAAAGTAGCAAGGCAAGAGGAGAAAAGAGGCACCATTTTGGTGCCCTTTATCGTCCCGTGGTCCGGGTATTAGTTGACCGCAGGGAGACGGCGATACAGCTCAATCATGTCGCCCGCCAGGTCCTGAATGACCATTGCATTCATCAGATGATCCTGGGAGTGTACGGTAATCAGGTTCACCGGCAGCTTGCCGGTACCTTCGTCCAGGCCAATCAGCTGGGTCTGAATGGTATGCGCATGCTTCACGAAATCATGTGACTCATCCATCGCTTTTTGCGCCCCTTCAAAGTCGCCTTTACGGGCCAGCTGCAGGGCGGTTAGCGCTGAACTCCGGGCGGCGCCGGCGTTAACCAGCAGCTCCATGATGATTGATTCCAAATCTTCCACGACTCACTCCATCAGCTTGAGGGCTTTTTCAAGAACGACATCGCCTTTCATCATGCCGTAATCCATCATATCAATGACGGCGACTTTCTTACCCAGTGGGTCGGCTTGCGCCTGCAGTTTTGCCTGCTCGTATTTTACTTGCGGCCCCAGCAGGACGATATCCGCCGTGGCGATATTGTCTTTGAACTCGGCGACGGGGACGGCCTTAATCGAAACCTCAACGCCTTTTTTCTGTGCGGCGTCTTTCATACGTTGAACCAGCATGCTGGTGGACATGCCTGCTGCACAGCATAAAACAATGTTCTTCATAGTCAGCCTCAATGTACATGTGTTTATTGATACTTATCTTGTGGCGGGCGCTGTCACAACCGCTTTGCAGCGATTGTGTGTCGGGTATCACAAAGAAATCACGCTTACACTGAAACCGGTTACATTTCGGGTAAATGACGTGCTGGTAAAGCGAAGGCAGGGCGAAAACGAGGAAGAAACCTTTCGCCCTGGACAGCTTCCGTTGCTGACCTTGAGAGGATAAAAAACCGGGAGATAATCAACAATCTCCCGATGTTTATATTACGAGGCTGCCCGACATCTTTATGACATATTGCAGGCGCTTTCATTATCTCTGCGAGGTGCGCCCCAACCAGCTATCCCAGTCTTTCCATACCGGCTGTAAACCTCGTGCGGCGATGGCGCTGGCAACCTCTTGCGGGCGTCGGCCATCATGCGGCGAGAACTGCTCCAGCTCCGGATGGTCATCGGCATAACCTCCCGGCTGCGTTTTGGAAAACGCGCTGACATGGGTGATGGCCAGTGGGATGACGTGGTCGCGAAACTGGGGCGATTCCCGCGTTGACAGCGAAAGTTCTGCCTCCGGCGCCAGCAGACGAAACGCGCAGATGGTCTGAACCAACTGTTTCTCGTCCATTAGCGATGCGGGCTGGATACCGCCGGCGCACGGGCGCAGGCGCGGGAAAGAGATGGAGTAGCGGCTTTGCCAGTAGCGCTGCTGTAGCCACAGCAGATGCTCTGCCACCATGTAACAGTCCACTCGCCAGCTGTCAGAAAGCCCGATCAGCGCGCCAAGACCTATCTTGTCGATACCGGCCCGGCCGAGTCGGTCCGGCGTTTCCAGCCGCCAGAAGAAGTCCTGCTTGTTCCCTTTGAGGTGATGCCGGGAATATTCCGCTTCATGATAGGTTTCCTGATAGACCATCACGCCGTCCAGACCAAGGTTTTTTAGCTCGGCATACTCAGCCTGGGACAGCGGTTGCACCTCCATTTGCAGCGAGGCGAACTGGCGGCGAATGGCGGGCAGGTGACGGCGAAAATAGTCCATGCCGACCTTGCTCTGATGCTCCCCGGTGACCAGCAACAGATGCTCAAACCCGAGGGCGCGAATGGCCTGGCATTCACGGGCTATCTCCTCTGCATCCAGCGTTTTGCGTTTGATGCGGTTGCTCATGGAGAAGCCGCAGTAGGTGCAGTCGTTGGCGCAGAGGTTGGAAAGGTAAAGCGGAACGTAAAAACTGACGGTGTTGCCAAAGCGCTGTCGGGTCAACCGCTGCGCGCGTTGCGCTATCGCTTCAAGGTAGCCGCTGGCGGCGGGCGACAGCAGCGCCATCATGTCGTCCCGGCTGAGCGTGCGCGCATTCAGCGCGCGCTCTACGTCGTCGACGGTTTTGCTGTTGATGCGCAGGCGAATATCGTCCCAGTCCAGCTGCCGCCAGCGGTCGGTAAAGGTTTCCATTACAGCGCCTCCAGAAAACCGGTCAGCGGGCTGGTGGCCTGGGCATGGCGGCTGCGTGCGCCGGGTACCGCCTCACGGGCCAGTACGCCAGCGCCGACGGCCAGGCGAAACGCATGCGCCATTTTCACCGGGTCATCGGCGACGGCAATCGCCGTATTCACCAACACGGCGTCGGCGCCCATTTCCAGCGCCGATGCCGCATGGCTGGGGACGCCGATCCCGGCATCAACCACCACGGGGACGGTGGCCTGCTGAATGATGATCTCCAGCATCGCCCGGGTCTCCAGCCCCTGGTTGGAGCCAATCGGCGCACCCAACGGCATCACCGCGGCGCAGCCGACCTCCTCCAGCCGCTTGCACAGCACCGGGTCCGCGCCGCAGTAGGGGAGAACCACAAACCCTTGCCTGACCAGCCGCTCCGCCGCCTTCAGCGTTTCGATAGGGTCCGGCAGCAGCCAGCGCGCGTCAGGATGAATTTCCAGTTTGAGCCAGTTCGTCCCCAGCGCTTCTCGCGCAAGCCCGGCGGCGAACACCGCTTCTTCGGCCGTTTTAGCGCCGGAGGTATTGGGCAGCAGCGATACGCCAGCCTCCCGTAGCGGCGCGAGGATCGCATCATTGTGTTGACGCAAATCCACGCGCTTCATCGCCAGCGTCACCAACTGGCTGCCCGACGCGCGGACAGCGTCGACCATCAGCTGCGGCGTGGCGAATTTTCCGCTGCCGGTGAACAGATGCGATTCAAAGGTTTTATCCGCAATACGTAACATCTCAGCCTCCCGCGATCGCCTGAAAAAGCAGAATGGTGTCACCGTCCTGCAGCAATTGTTCATCCCACTGCGCGCGGGGAAGAATCTGTTGGTTAAGCGCCAGCGCCATACCCGGCCTGAGTTGTTGCAACTGCGCCAGTAGTGCGGAAACACTCAGTGCGGACGGGCATTCCACCACGTCTTCGTTAACGATGATTTTCATGGCGGCCTCCGCATACCGGGCAGCCGTCGGCGCGCCTGAGCGTCAGGGTGCGCCAGCTGTTGGCGCGGGCGTCAAACAGGCGCAGCGCGTCATGCTGTGTTTCCATGCCGCAGAGCAGCTTAATGGTCTCCAGCGCCTGGAGCGCGCCCATCACCCCGACCACCGGGCCAACGACCCCGGCGGTACGACAGTTACGCTCCGGTTCGACATCATCCGGCCACAGACAGCGGTAGCATCCGTGCGTCCAGGGTGGAGACAGCACCATCATCTGGCCGCCGAAACCGACGGCGCTGGCGGTAATCAGCGGCGTGTCCGTTTTCACGCAGGCGGCATTAATCGCCTGACGCGTCGCCATGTTGTCCGTGCAGTCGAGCACGACGTCGGCGTTGGCAACCTCGCGGGTCAGCGCGTCGCCGACAAGGCGCTCTTGCAGAGCAACCAGCGTAATATCCGGATTCAGACGGGATAAGCGTGCGTGGGTAGCCTGCGATTTCGGCCGGTTGATGTCGTCAGCGGTAAACAGAATTTGCCGCTGCAGGTTGCTCAGGTGCACGTCGTCGTCGTCCGCCAGAACCAGCGTGCCGACCCCGGCGCCCGCCAGGTACAGCGCGGCGGGTGAGCCTAGGCCGCCGAGACCCACAATCAGCACCCGACTGGCGAGCAGCCGTTCTTGCCCGTCGATGGCGATATCCTCCAGCAAAAGCTGTCGGCTATAGCGCATGAAGTCGCTGTCATTCATCGCCTGCTCCTGCCATATCGAGCAACTGTGCGGTCGCCAACTGCCAGTCCGCGGCCTGGGTAATGGCGCTGACGACCGCCACGCTGCCGACGCCGGTCGCCAGGACAGACGGCGCGCGCTCAAGGCTGATGCCGCCGATGGCGACGGTTGGGTAATTGACCAGCCGCGCCAGGTGCCGTGTGAGTTGCTCCAGCCCCTGTGGCGCAGAGGGCATCTGCTTGGTCTGCGTCGGGAAAATGTGGCCGAGCGCGATATAGGAAGGACGGGCCGCCAGCGCCACGTCGATCTCCATATCGTCATGGGTGGAGACGCCGAGACGTAAACCGGCAGCGCGAATGGCGGCCAGGTCGGTGGTTTGCAAATCTTCCTGACCCAGGTGTACGCCATAGGCCTGATGGGTAACCGCCAGCTGCCAGTAATCATTGATGAACAGCCGGGCGTTATAGCGACGACCCAGCGTAATCGCCGCGACGACATCGGCTTCCACCTCGTCGTCGCGCTTATCTTTGATGCGCAGTTGCAGGGTGCGTACGCCCGCGTCCAGCAGGCGCGCAATCCATTCCACGCTGTCGACCACCGGATACAGCCCTAAACGAAGCGGCACCGGCGGAAAATCGGGCTGGTACATCAGACCTCCTCCTTACGCAGATAAATTTCCCCGCCTTTGGCGCGGAAGCTCTCCGACATATCCGCCATCCCGACGTCGATCGCCTGCTTCGCCGCGTAATCGCGCACTTCCTGGGTGATTTTCATCGAGCAGAATTTCGGTCCGCACATTGAGCAGAAATGGGCCACCTTGCCGGATTCCTGCGGCAGGGTTTCATCGTGATAAGCGCGGGCAGTGAACGGATCAAGCGCGAGGTTAAACTGATCTTCCCAGCGGAATTCGAAGCGTGCTTTTGACATCGCGTTATCGCGAATCTGCGCGCCTGGGTGACCTTTGGCGAGGTCAGCGGCGTGGGCGGCGATTTTGTAGGTAATCAGCCCCTGCTTCACATCCTCTTTATTCGGCAGGCCGAGGTGCTCTTTTGGCGTGACGTAACAGAGCATCGCGCAGCCAAACCAACCGATCATCGCCGCGCCAATGCCGGAAGTGAAGTGGTCGTAACCCGGCGCGATATCAGTAGTTAACGGTCCTAAGGTGTAGAACGGCGCTTCGTGGCAGTGTTCCAGCTCTTCGGTCATGTTGCGCTGGATCATCTGCATCGGCACGTGACCCGGGCCTTCAATCATCACCTGTACGTCGTACTCCCAGGCGATTTTGGTCAGTTCGCCCAGCGTATGCAGTTCGGCAAACTGCGCTTCGTCGTTGGCGTCCTGAATCGAGCCCGGACGCAGTCCATCGCCTAATGAGAGGGAAACGTCGTAGGCGGCGCAGATCTCGCAAATTTCGCGGAAGTGTTCGTAGAGAAAGTTTTCGCTGTGATGGGAGAGGCACCATTTTGCCATGATTGAACCACCACGCGAGACGATACCGGTCAGGCGTTTAGCGGTCATTGGCACATAGCGCAGCAGCACGCCCGCGTGGATAGTGAAGTAGTCCACGCCCTGTTCGGCCTGTTCCAGCAGCGTATCGCGAAACGCCTCCCAGGTAAGATCTTCGGCGATCCCGTTAACCTTCTCCAGCGCCTGGTAGATCGGCACGGTGCCGATCGGTACCGGACTGTTGCGCAGGATCCATTCGCGGGTTTCGTGGATGTAGCGCCCGGTAGAGAGATCCATCACCGTGTCTGCGCCCCAGCGGGTGGACCAGACCAGTTTCTCCACCTCTTCCTCGATAGACGAGGTGACCGCCGAATTGCCGATATTGGCGTTGACCTTCACCAGGAAGTTGCGGCCGATAATCATCGGTTCTGACTCAGGGTGGTTGATGTTGGCGGGGATAATGGCGCGGCCAGCAGCCACTTCGTCACGCACGAATTCCGGCGTGATGTTCTCCGGCAGGCGAGCGCCAAAGTTCATACCTGGGTGCTGGTGGCGCAGCACTTCACTGCGAATACGCTCGCGGCCCATATTTTCACGGATGGCGATAAATTCCATCTCCGGCGTGACGATCCCCTGACGGGCATAGTGCAGCTGCGTCACGCGTTTGCCCGCTTTAGCGCGCTGGGGCGTCAGCAGGCCGGTGAAGCGCAGTTCGTCAAGGCCGTCATCCGCCAGACGCGCTTTGGTATACGCGGAGCTGCGGTCAGCCAGCGGCTCGCTGTCGTTGCGTGCGGCAATCCACGGTTGGCGCAGCTTCGCCAGACCCTGCTGAACGTCGATTGCGATATCCGGGTCGCCGTACGGACCGGAGGTATCGTATACCGGCACGGCTTCGTTATCTTCGAACTGCGGGTGCTCTTTCGTCCCGCCGATGAACGTCGGGCTGAGCTGAATTTCGCGCATCGGTACGCGAAGATCGTGTGATGCACCGGTGATGTAGATACGTTTTGAGTTCGGAAAGGCGGTGCCTTCGAGCGTATCGATAAAGTGTTGGGCCTGTGCGCGCTGTTCGCGGCGGGTCAGTTTTTGTGCAGACATAGCTCATTCCAAAAAAGAAAGGACGTGGCTTGTCAGACGACGGATGAAGCAAGAGGCGAGATCGCCCGATGGCGATACAGCAGCAGTGTAACTCTTGTTCCCTTCGCAGGTATTAGCCTGATCAGGTTCCGCGGATCCCGAATAAACGGTCTCAGCCCAGCTGGGCACTCCGACAAGATAAACCCTCGCCCATACGGCGAGGTAGTGCGATGTAAACTACGCGTTAACGCTTAAGATCTCAAGCTGGACGTGCAATATGACTGACGCCATTGGCGCCGCCTTTAAGATGGTTATCAAACGCCAGCACGATAAGCCGGTCTTCCAGCGTGAAGCGGGCGTCCAGCGCTTCGCCAAGGCTCGACAGCGCCTTCTGAAAATCCATGCAGTTGTCGTCATCGATGGCGTTTTCCAGGCTGGAATCATAGATATCCATGATCTGCTGGGTATTGGCTTCCAGCAGCGGATAAATCTTGTTAGTGGCTAAAAGTGGACTGTCGCCTTCCATTTCACCCACAATGCGCTCATAAATATTGAAGTGACCGGCGGAGAGATAGTCCACCAGGCGTTGGCAAAAATCGTCCAGCGCCTTTTCATTAAGGCGCATGTAGGATCCTTTGCCCGGCTTAATGCCGACCAGATTGTAGTAGGCGACGAGCAGATGTTTACGGACCAGTAGCCAATGATCGATAAAGTGATTATTTCCACCCACGCGTTCTGTCAGGCTTTCTAATTGGTTTAGCATGATTGACTCCACACGTTTAAGATTGAAAACTGCTCAGCCCAAAATGTAAAGATAATGTAAACACGGTGCCAGTGAAGCGAAGGTAGTGCAATAGACATGGATCGAATAATTGAAAAATTAGATCGTGGTTGGTGGATCGTCAGCCACGAACAAAAATTATGGCTTCCCCGCGGTGAAATACCATACGGTGAAGCGGGAAATTTCGATCTTGTGGGGCAACCCGCAATGCGGATCGGCGAATGGCAGGGCTACCCTGTCTGGCTCGTGCAGCAGGCGCGCCGCCATGATATGGGCACGGTTCGTCAGGTGCTCGATCAGGACGTTGGCCTGTTCCAGCTGGCCGGTCGCGGCGTACAGCTCGCCGAATTCTACCGTTCGCATAAATTCTGCGGCTACTGCGGCCATACCATGCATCCGAGCAAAACAGAATGGGCCATGCTCTGCCGCCACTGCCGCGAGCGTTATTACCCGCAGATCGCGCCCTGCATTATTGTCGCTATCCGCCGCGATGATTCGATTCTGCTGGCGCAGCATACCCGCCATCGCAACGGCGTCCATACCGTCCTGGCGGGCTTTGTCGAAGTCGGGGAAACCCTTGAGCAGGCCGTTGCGCGTGAGGTGATGGAAGAGAGCGGCATTCGGGTGAAAAACCTGCGCTATGTCACCTCGCAGCCGTGGCCGTTTCCGCAGTCGTTGATGACCGCCTTTATGGCGGACTATGACAGCGGCGACATCGTTATCGACCCGAAAGAGCTGCTGGACGCTGACTGGTATCGCTTCGACGACCTGCCGCTGTTGCCGCCGCCGGGTACTGTCGCGCGCCGTCTGATCGAAGATACCGTGGCAATGTGTCGGGCAGAGTACGAGTGATGGTACACTGACCGCCTGACGCATTAAGGAACTGCAAACATGACCGAACTGAAGAACGATCGTTATCTGCGTGCGCTGTTGCGCCAGCCTGTTGATGTCACTCCGGTGTGGATGATGCGCCAGGCGGGTCGCTATTTGCCGGAATACAAAGCGACACGGGCGCAGGCGGGCGATTTTATGTCGCTGTGCAAAAATGCGGAGCTGGCCTGTGAAGTGACACTACAGCCGCTGCGCCGCTATCAGCTTGATGCGGCGATCCTCTTTTCGGATATTCTGACCATCCCTGATGCGATGGGGCTTGGGCTCTATTTTGAAACGGGCGAAGGCCCGCGCTTTACCTCGCCGATCGCCTGTAAGGCGGATGTCGAAAAGCTGCCGGTGCCCGATCCGGAGCAAGAGCTTGGCTACGTGATGAACGCGGTGCGCACCATTCGCCGCGAGCTGAAAGGCGACGTCCCGCTGATCGGTTTTTCCGGCAGCCCGTGGACGCTGGCGACTTACATGGTGGAAGGCGGCAGCAGCAAAGCGTTCAGCGTGATCAAAAAAATGATGTACGCCGATCCGCAGGCGCTGCATCTGCTGCTCGATAAGCTGGCGAAAAGCGTCACGCTGTATCTGAACGCGCAAATCCGCGCGGGCGCGCAGTCGGTGATGATTTTCGATACCTGGGGCGGCGTGCTGACCGGACGTGATTATCAGCAGTTCTCGCTCTACTACATGCATAAGATTGTCGATGGCCTGCTGCGTGAAAACGAAGGTCGTCGCGTACCGGTGACGCTGTTCACTAAAGGTGGCGGCCAGTGGCTGGAAGCGATGGCGGCAACGGGCTGCGACGCGCTGGGTCTTGACTGGACAACCGATATTGCCGATGCGCGTCGCCGTGTAGGCGATAAAGTGGCGCTGCAGGGCAATATGGACCCCTCCATGCTGTATGCTCCACCGGCATGCATTGAGGAAGAGGTGTCGACGATCCTCGCGGGCTTCGGCCATGGCGAAGGCCACGTCTTTAACCTTGGGCACGGCATTCATCAGGACGTTCCGCCGGAGCATGCGGGCGCGTTTGTCGACGCGGTGCACCGTCTGTCGGCGCAATACCATCAGTAAGGACGCGATATGGATCTGGCGACGCTTCGCCTGCAGCAACAGGCGCTGGCCTCCTCGGTGATCCGTGAGGATTGGCTTGATGTCTACCCGCCGCGCTGGATCGGCGGCGCGGACGTTGGGTTCGAACAGGACGGAGAGGTCACCCGCGCAGCCATGGTGGTGCTTACGTACCCGGCGCTTGAGCTGGTGGAGTACAAAGTCGCCCGCATTGCCACCACCATGCCGTATATCCCCGGTTTTCTTTCCTTTCGCGAGTATCCTGCGCTGCTGGCGGCGTGGGAGCAGCTCTCGCAAAAACCCGATCTGCTGTTCGTCGATGGTCACGGCATTTCGCATCCTCGCCGTCTGGGCGTCGCCAGCCACTTCGGGTTGCTGGTGGATGTGCCGACGATCGGTGTGGCGAAAAAGCGGCTGTGCGGTCAGTTTGAGCCCTTGTCTGCGGAACCCGGCGCCCTGGCGCCGCTGCTGGATAAAGGCGAACCGCTGGCTTGGGTGTGGCGCAGCAAGGCGCGCTGTAATCCGCTGTTTGTCTCTACCGGCCATCGAGTGAGTCAGGATAGCGCGCTGGCGTGGGTGCAGCGCTGTATGCGGGGCTACCGTCTGCCGGAGCCGACGCGCTGGGCCGATGCCGTTGCCTCTGAGCGCCCGGCGTTTCGCAGGCTGCAAGCAATTCACCCCTGATTCAGGTACACTTCCGCTCATTACCGATTCTGAGATCTCATCATGTTACAAAACCCGATTCATCTGCGTCTGGAGAAGCTGGAAAGCTGGCAGCACGTCACCTTTATGGCCTGCCTGTGCGAGCGCATGTACCCTAACTACGCCATGTTCTGCAAGCAAACGGCGTTTGCCGACGGGCAGTTGTATCGTCGTATTCTCGATCTGGTCTGGGAAACGCTGACGGTGAAAGACGCGAAGGTGAACTTCGACAGCCAACTGGAGAAGCTGGAAGAGTCGATTCCCGTTGCGGACGATTTCGATATGTACGGCGTTTATCCGGCAATCGACGCCTGCGTGGCGCTCAGCGAACTGATTCACTCCCGTTTAAGTGGTGAAACCCTCGAACATGCCGTGGAAGTGAGCAAGAGCTCAATCACCACCGTCGCCATGCTGGAAATGACCCAGGCAGGTCGGGAAATGACCGATGAAGAGCTCAAAGTTAACCCGGCGGTAGAGCAGGAATGGGATATTCAGTGGGAGATTTTCCGGCTTCTGGCCGATTGCGAAGAACGCGATATTGAGCTGATCAAAGGGCTGCGGGCAGACCTCCGCGAGGCTGGCGAGAGCAATATCGGTATAATTTTTGAGCGATGAGACCAGAAAACGTGATTTACCGCCTGATTTGTCGTGCCTGAAGGCTTCACATCTGCCCCCCGTCTGGTCTACATTTGGGGGGCGAAAAAAAGTGGCTATCGGTGCGTGTATGCAGGAGAGTGCTTTTCAGGCATTTCCGTCGCACTCGATGCTTAGCAAGCGATAAACACATTGTAAGGATAACTTATGAACAAGACTCAACTGATTGATGTAATTGCGGACAAGGCTGATCTGTCTAAAGCACAGGCAAAAGCTGCTCTGGAATCCACCCTGGCTGCTATTACTGAGTCTCTGAAAGAAGGCGATGCTGTACAACTGGTTGGTTTCGGTACCTTCAAAGTGAACCACCGCGCTGAGCGTACTGGCCGCAACCCGCAGACCGGTAAAGAAATCAAAATCGCCGCAGCTAACGTGCCGGCATTTGTTTCTGGTAAAGCACTGAAAG
Organism: Pluralibacter sp.; assembly: GCF_019237635.1. Taxonomy (GTDB): domain Bacteria; phylum Pseudomonadota; class Gammaproteobacteria; order Enterobacterales; family Enterobacteriaceae; genus Enterobacter_B. The sequence continues at coordinate 7,506 of NZ_JAFAGS010000093.1, read as the reverse complement.
ACGCCGTTAAGTAAGACCGCGTGGCAGTGAACAGTTTTAACGAGGGGGCGGTTTCGCCCCTTTTGTCTGGTTGGCGTCGTGCGTTAGTGCTGGCGGGCGTTGTGCTGCTTTCTGCCTGTAGCCGTCAATCTGCGCTCCCTCCCTTTACCGCCAGCGGCTACGCCGACAATGAAGGCGCTGTGCGCATCTGGCGTAAGGACAGCGACGGCGAAACCCATCTTCTGGCCGCGTTCAGCCCGTGGCATAGCGGAAATACGTCTCTCAGCGAATATCGCTGGCAGGACGACACGCTTTCTCTCATCGAACTTAACATCTACGGCAAACCGCCGGAACATGTGAAGGTGCGCTTCGATCCCCGGGGCGATCTCAGCTTTATGCAGCGTGAAGTCGATAGCCAAAAGCAGCAGCTTTCCAACGATCAGATTGCCCTGTACCGCTACCAGGCCCAGCAGATTCGCCAGACCAGCGATGCCCTGCGTCAGGGGCGTGTTGTGCTGCATCAGGGACGTTGGCATAAAGATGGCTCCGTTACCACCTGCGAAGGGCAGACGGTCAAACCCGACCTCGACAGTCAGGCGATAAGCCATATTGAGCGCCGCCAGAGCCACTCCTCGGTGGAGTTGAGCGTGGCATGGCTGGAGGCGCCGGAAGGTTCACAGCTGCTGCTGGTGGCGAATGAAGACTTCTGTACCTGGCAGCCGAAGGCAAAAACTTTTTAAATCTGGCGCGGTTTACCAGTGACCCATGCCGCCTCCATGACCACCGCATCCGCCGTAACCCATGCCTCCGCGAGGTACGCCCGCTTTCGCCAGCGCAATATCGCGCTGAACCCGGCTTTCATCCAGCGACTGGTTTAGCGACGCCATCTCTTTGGCGACCGCATTGATTTTATCGCTGTCCGGGGCGCTGGCGATGAGTAACGCGTTATATTCATAGCGCTTGGACGCCAGCTGCTGGCGCAGCGCGCTGGTTTGCGCGTAATACTGGTCATAAATGGTTTGGGATGCTGTTTGTTGCTCTGGCGTGAGCTGGCTGTAGCCTTGTTGCCATCTTCCGTCGTTATGTTCCCACCCAGCCAGAGCAGAGGGGGCGTGAAGCGCCAGCGTAGAAAAGACAGCCGCTGCCAAAAACATTCGTTTTTTTTGTCCCATTTTTTTGTTTCCTTTCATATTCCATGGTTACTCATCGATACTCATAGCAATTTTCATGCCTGTTTTTTCTGTGCTGGCGCGGGGTAGGCAGGGGCAAAAAAGCGCGGAGGCGAGTAAAAATGACTCGCAGACAACATAAAGCGAGTCATTTCGACTCGCATGAAGAATCAACCGCTCGCCAGATTGGGACAGTCTGGATAAAAAGTGGCATGATCACCGTTCATAAAAGGATATTCGGGAGGAGTGGCTCCTGTGCGATTGGGAAAATATGCGCCCGTACTCTGGCTCAGTTGGCTGGTGCCTGGGGCGGTTCTGATGTTAATTGCTCTGCTGACCGTATTGGCGATACGGGGGTTTGAACGCGAAATCCATACAGAGCAGCAGACGATGCTGGAAAAAGGCGTGGTGCTTATTCGGGCGCTGGAGTCTGGCGCCCGCGTGGGGATGGGGATGCGTATGCATCACATTCAGCTACAGCAACTGCTGGAGGAAATGGCATGGCAGCCCGGAGTACTCTGGTTTGCGGTGACGGATGAGCAAGGGAATATTCTGGCGCACAGCAATCCGGCGCGGGTTGGGGAAATGCTCTATCCCGCGCAGGAGATGGCTCAGTTGCCTATTACCGATTCCGTGCTCTGGCGACGAACGACGACGAGCGATGCCTCGGGACGACCATTACCGACGTTTGAAATTTATCGTAAATTTCAACTAAAAACGTCAGAGCAATGCCAGGGTATACCGCATGGGTGGGATGCCAGAGATATAACCTCCGGGGGGCAGGTCATTTTTGTCGCCTTTGATGCGCGCGAGCTGGATAGCGCCAATCGCAGAGAGCAACGTAACGCAGCGTTTATGTTGTCGGCATTAGCCGCCGTCTTGTTGATGACCGTGCTGTCGATATTCTGGTTTCGCCGTTATCAGCAGTCGCGCCATTTGTTGTTGGAGGCAAATAAGCGTAAGGAGAAACTCCAGGCGCTCGGGCATCTGGCGGCCGGGGTGGCGCACGAGGTCCGCAACCCGCTCTCCTCCATCAAGGGGATCGCGAAGTACTTCGCCGAACGCACGCAGCAAGGCGGCGAATCCCACGAGCTGGCGCAGGTGATGGCCAAAGAGGCCGACAGGTTAAATCGGGTGGTGAGTGAACTGCTGGAGCTGGTGAAACCGGCGCACCTGGCCTTGCAGTTGGTCGATCTTAATGACGTTATCTCCCACTCACTGCAACTGGTGAGCCAGGATGCGCAGAGCCGGGACATTGCGCTGCACTATGCTCCCAACGCGAGTCTGTGTCGGATAGAGGCCGACCCGGACAGGCTGACGCAGGTACTGCTGAATCTCTATCTGAACGCCATTCATGCGATAGGACGCCAGGGGACGATTCAGGTTGAGGCCCGCGAATGCGACGGGCAGCGGGTGAGAATCGTGGTTCGCGATAGTGGTCAAGGCATTGCGCCCGAACAGCTGCAGGCGATTTTTACGCCGTACTTCACGACAAAAGCCGACGGAACGGGGTTAGGGTTAGCGGTGGTGCAAAACATCATCGAGCAGCATGGCGGCACCATTCAGGCGACAAGCGTTGTTGGAAGCGGGGCGGTATTTACCCTCGACTTACCGGTGAAAGTAAAACAGCAGAAGGACTGACAGGGATGACGAACGTTAACATCGACGTACTGGTGGTGGATGACGATGTCAGCCATTGCACGATTTTACAGGCGCTGCTGCGCGGCTGGGGATATCAGGTTGCGCTAGCCCATAGCGGCAAGGCGGCGTTACGTCAGGTGCATGACCATGTCTTTGACGTGGTGCTGTGCGACGTGCGGATGGCGGAAATGGACGGCATTGATACGCTCAAAGAGATTAAAGCGCTCAATCCGGCGATCCCTGTGCTGATCATGACCGCCTTCTCCAGCGTTGAAACGGCAGTGGAGGCGATAAAAAGCGGCGCGCTGGATTACCTCATCAAGCCGCTGGATTTTGACCGCCTGCAGGAGACGTTAGCGCAGGCGCTCGCGCATACCCGCGAGCCAGAGGCCGAGTCCTCCCCGGTTTCGGCGGCGCAGTTTGGTATGGTTGGCCGCAGCCCGGCGATGCAGCATTTGCTCAATGATATCGCCATGGTGGCGCCTTCGGACGCGACGGTGCTGATTCACGGTGATTCCGGAACCGGTAAAGAGCTGGTGGCCCGGGCGCTACACGCCAGTAGCGCCCGCGGTGCGAAACCGCTGGTGGCGCTGAATTGCGCGGCGCTAAATGAATCCCTGTTGGAGTCTGAGCTGTTTGGTCATGAAAAGGGGGCGTTTACCGGCGCGGACAGGCGTCGGGAAGGGCGCTTTGTCGAAGCGGACGGCGGCACTCTGTTTCTGGATGAGATTGGCGACATTTCACCGCTGATGCAGGTACGGCTGCTGCGGGTTATTCAGGAGCGGGAAGTGCAGCGCGTCGGTAGCAATCACACGATTTCCGTCGACGTCAGGCTTATCGCCGCCACGCACCGCGATTTAGCGCAGGAGGTGAGCGCCGGGCGCTTTCGCCAGGATCTCTACTACCGGCTGAACGTGGTGACGATTGAGATGCCGTCGCTACGCCAGCGCCGTGAGGACATCCCGCTGCTGGCTGAACATTTCCTGCAGCGTTACACCGGGCGCAACCGTAAAGTGGTGAAAGGGTTTACGCCGCAGGCGATGGATTTGCTGATTCATTACGACTGGCCGGGCAATATCCGCGAGCTGGAAAACGCCATCGAACGGGCCGTTGTTTTGTTGACCGGGGAGTTTGTCTCTGAACGTGAGCTGCCGTTGGCGATTGCCGCTACGCCGATAAAAGCGCTGCAGGCGCACGATATTCAGCCGCTGGTGGAGGTGGAGAAAGAGGTCATTCAGGCGGCGCTGGAGAAAACGGGCGGCAACAAAACCGAAGCCGCCCGTCAGTTGGGGATCACGCGCAAAACGCTGCTGGCAAAACTCTCGCGTTAGTCCTGCTCGCGCGCGATGGCGCGGTAGCCGATATCGTTACGGCTAAAGCTGCCGTCCCAGTGAATATCGGTCATCAGCTGATACGCGCGTTGCTGCGCCTCGGCGACAGTATCGCCCAGCGCGGTCACGCACAGTACACGACCGCCGTTGGTCAGTACCCGATCGTCATCAGAGAGTCGGGTGCCCGCGTGGAAGACTTTACCGCCTTCCACCTCTTCCAGCGGCAGACCGTGGATCTCATCGCCGTTGCGATAGCTTCCCGGGTAGCCGCCCGCAGCCATTACCACGCCCAGTGAAGCACGGGTATCCCAGCGGGAGGTCTTATCCCCCAGTTTGCCGTCGCAGGCCGCCAGGCACAGCTCAACCAGGTCGGACTGCAGGCGCAGCATGATCGGCTGAGTTTCCGGATCGCCGAAGCGGCAGTTGAATTCGATAACCTTCGGGTTACCCTGTTTGTCGATCATCAGACCGGCATACAGGAAACCGGTATAGGTGTTTCCTTCTGCCGCCATTCCGCGCACCGTGGGCCAAATGATCCGTTCCATCGTACGCTGGTGAACTTCGTCCGTGACCACTGGGGCAGGCGAGTAGGCGCCCATGCCGCCAGTGTTCGGGCCGGTATCGCCGTCGCCGACGCGCTTATGATCCTGGCTGGTGGCCATCGGTAACACGTGCTCGCCGTCCACCATGACGATAAAGCTGGCTTCTTCACCATCCAGGAACTCTTCAATCACGATGCGGTGACCCGCGTCGCCAAAGGCGTTACCGGCCAGCATATCCTGGACTGCGGCTTCCGCTTCCTCGAGCGTCATCGCAACGATAACGCCTTTACCGGCGGCAAGACCGTCTGCTTTGATAACGATCGGCGCGCCTTTCTCGCGCAGATACGCCAGCGCAGGTTCTACCTCGGTGAAGTTCTGGTATTCCGCTGTCGGGATGTGGTGGCGAGCGAGGAAATCTTTGGTGAAGGCTTTAGAACCTTCCAGCTGCGCGGCGCCTTCCGTTGGGCCAAAGATTTTCAGGCCCGCGGCGCGGAACGCATCAACCACGCCGATGACCAGCGGCGCTTCCGGGCCGACGATGGTCAGGTCAATCTTTTTATTCTGCGCGAAGTTCAGCAGTCCGGGGATATCCATCACGCCAATGGCGACGTTCTGCAGCGCAGGCTCCAGCGCGGTACCGGCATTGCCCGGCGCCACGAAAACGGTCTTTACCAGCGGCGACTGGGCGGCTTTCCAGGCCAGCGCGTGTTCGCGCCCGCCGTTGCCAATGATTAATACTTTCATTGTCTGCTCCAGAGATTAATGACGGAAGTGGCGCATATCGGTGAAGATCATTGCAATGCCGTGTTCGTCAGCAGCGGCAATGACCTCATCGTCACGGATAGAGCCGCCAGGCTGGATAACGCAGCTCACGCCAACGGCAGCGGCGGCATCGATACCATCGCGGAATGGGAAAAAGGCATCAGACGCCATCGCGGAACCTTTCACTTCCAGCCCTTCGTCGCCTGCTTTAATGCCGGCGATTTTGGCGGAGTAGACGCGGCTCATCTGGCCTGCGCCGATGCCGATGGTCATATTCTCTTTGGCGTAAACAATGGCGTTGGATTTCACGAACTTCGCCACCTTCCAGCAGAACAGCGCATCACGCAGTTCCTGCTCGGTGGGCTGGCGCTTGCTGACGACGCGCAGCTCGCCCGCAGTTACCATGCCGAGATCGCGGTCCTGCACCAGCAATCCGCCGTTGACACGTTTGAAGTCCAGACCCGGCACGCGTTCTGCCCACTGGCCGCAGACCAGCACGCGAACGTTTTGTTTGGCCGCCGTGATTTTCAGCGCCTCTTCGGTGGCTGACGGGGCGATAATCACTTCGACAAACTGACGAGAGATGATGGCTTGCGCGGTTTCGGCATCCAGCTCGCGGTTGAAGGCGATGATGCCGCCAAACGCGGAGGTCGGGTCGGTTTTATACGCGCGGTCGTAAGCGTCGAGAATCGAGGCGCTGACCGCGACGCCGCAAGGGTTAGCGTGTTTGACGATAACGCAGGCGGGCTCGCTGAATTCTTTCACGCACTCCAGCGCCGCATCGGTATCGGCGATGTTGTTATAGGAAAGCGCTTTGCCCTGTACCTGTTGTGCGGTTGCCACAGAGGCTTCTTTTACCTCTTCTTCTATATAGAAGGCAGCCTGCTGATGGCTGTTCTCGCCATAGCGCATATCCTGCTTCTTGATGAAGTTCAGGTTCAGGGTACGCGGGAAGCGGCCGGAGGCTTCCTGGGTGTCGCCATGATAGGCAGGCACCATGCTACCGAAGTAGTTGGCGATCATGCTGTCGTAGGCGGCGGTGTGCTCAAACGCTTTGATAGCGAGGTCGAAACGGGTAGCAAGCTGAAGAGAACCGTCGTTAGCATCCATTTCATTAATGATGGCGGTGTAGTCGCTGCTCTTCACCACGATAGCGACATCTTTATGATTCTTTGCCGCGGAGCGCACCATGGTCGGACCGCCGATATCGATGTTCTCGACGGCATCTTCCAGCGAGCAGCCAACGCGCGCTACGGTCTGGGCAAACGGATAGAGGTTAACAACAACCATATCGATCGGCGCGATCCCGTGTTGTTCCATAATGCCGTCGTCCTGGCCGCGACGGCCCAGAATACCGCCGTGCACTTTCGGATGCAGGGTTTTGACGCGCCCATCCATCATTTCCGGGAAACCGGTGTAATCGGACACTTCGGTTACCGGCAGACCTTTGTCTGCTAACAGGCGGGCTGTGCCCCCCGTAGACAGCAGCTCCACACCGCGTGCGGAAAGTGCCTGCGCGAATTCGACGATACCGGCTTTGTCAGAAACACTGAGCAATGCGCGGCGGACTGGACGACGTTGTTGCATGGTAAATCCCCTGGATTTGACGATTACAGAGAGCGTTAGCAGAGTTTTTCACGAAAAACTCTGCTAACGCCCCTTACGGGGCATCCTTGTTTCAGCCGGGGTATTTTAACGAAAACGTTTGCGCGCCGCTCGTGATTTTTCACTTTTTCGTAGCATTGTGGATAAGTCTGTGTGTAAACAGGTATAAGGCGGGGTTTTGCTGGGGAATGCAGCAGTCAGTCATTTTTCTGCAATTTTTCTATTGCGGCCGCTCGAGAACTCCCTATAATGCGCCTCCATCGACACGGCGGATGTGAATCACTTCACACAAACAGCCGGTTCGGTTGAAGAGAAAAATCCTGAAAATTGGGGTTGACTCTGAAAGAGGAAAGCGTAATATACGCCACCTCGCAACGGTGAGCGAAAGCCGCGTTGCACTGCTCTTTAACAATTTATCAGACAATCTGTGTGGGCACTCAAAGTGACATGGATTCTTAACGTCCTCGGACGAAAAAT
>NZ_JAFAGS010000099.1 GCF_019237635.1 Pluralibacter sp. | reverse complement strand
ACCTGCCGCCAGCGGTAACCGCCAGTTTATCCAGCGTCCCGGCAGCAGGCGCTGGACTCCCCGAACCAGCAGTGAACCCAGCAGCGCGCCTAAGGCAATATGCAAACCGGAAATCGCCATCAGGTGCATTGTTCCCGTTTGCTGCATAATGGCCTTGACCTCAGGCGGTAACGACAAGCGTTCTCCCATCCCCAGTGCGATGATGACCAGCCGCCAGGAAAACGGCGCCAGCGTTTGCTGTAGCGACGCCAGGTAGCGTGCCCGCCAGGAGCAGGAGGCATCAAGCGGTGTGGCGGAAAGGATGGCGCCGCTGAGTATGCTGTGCCGGGAAAACGCGTAGCGCTGCGCATCGAACGCGCCATCATTTAACTGTCCGTGCACCACCCTGGCGCGAATCGTCATTCTCCAGCGCTGGCCCGCGCACACCGACGGCGTCAACGGCCCGCCAAACAAGCTAATGGCGGGAGCGGGAAACAGCCGTTTCCCGCGGTGGCTGACGATGTCCCCCTGATGGACAGTTTGCCCGTCCGTGCTACGAATAATGACATCAACCGTTTGCGCGTTCCCCGTCAGCCGCTGAACCGGCCATATCACCTGCTGCGCCGACAGTACGGCCCAGCAAAAGCACAACAACGTCACCCCCGTATAGCGCAGGACGGGTTTGCGGAGAAAAGCCAACAGGCAGGCAAACAGGGTAAGCACGCCGATAATGGCAACGCCGGGCAGCGACGGTAAGACGACAAGCGGTGAAATACCGCCAATAACGCAGACGGCAAGCGATGGTAAACGCATGACACTCCCTCCTTCCAGGCCAAGTGTCCGGCGTCAGCAGGATAATGTCTGGTCTGTTTTCAAGGGATTGCGGCGAAGCGCGGAAAAAATAAGACAACATTGCAGAGCGTTTCAGTACCTGCACTGCGGCGGTTCCACTACGCTGTCTCTGGCCAGAGACAGAAATGAAAAAAGCACCCGCAGGTGCTTTTTTCGCGCTCAAGTTTTAACAGCAGCGTGCTGACAATAACTCAACCGTAAATATTGGCGCGATCGCGCAATTCTTTACCCGGCTTAAAGTGCGGAACGTATTTACCTTCCAGCTCGACTTTATCGCCTGTCTTCGGGTTGCGCCCAACACGTGGGGCACGGTAATGCAAAGAGAAGCTACCGAAACCGCGGATTTCAATGCGCTCACCCTGGGCCAGCGTAGAGGCCATATGTTCCAGCATCTCTTTAACAGCATCTTCTACCGCTTTCGCAGGAATGTGAGATTGCTGGCTAGCAAGTCTTTCAATGAGCTCTGACTTGGTCATGATTCCTCCGGTTTCCTTTCAGGAAAGTAATAGCTAACAGCTTGAACAAGGGCGGCCGCAGCCGCCCTTTGTCATTGATTACAGGACGAATCCTGTAATCTGTCAAGTCCTCTACTCATCGTTCGGGCCGAAACCCGAACGATTCAGAGTAAATTACTCGCCTTTAGCTGCTTTGAACGCTTCAGCCATTGCGTTGGAGAAGTTGCCGTCTTCCTGCTTGTTGTTCACAGAAGCGATTGCATCTTTCTCGTCAGCTTCGTCTTTCGCACGAACAGACAGGCTGATTGCGCGGTTCTTACGATCAACGCCGGTGAATTTAGCTTCAACGTCATCGCCAACGCTCAGAACCAGAGTCGCATCTTCAACGCGGTCGCGGGAAGCTTCAGAAGCACGCAGGTAACCTTCAACGCCGTCAGCCAGTTCTACGGTTGCGCCTTTAGCGTCAACTGCAGTGACTTTACCGTTTACGATTGCGCCTTTCTTGTTCAGTGCAACCCAGTTGTTGAACGGATCTTCAGCGAGCTGTTTAACGCCCAGGGAGATACGCTCACGCTCTGCGTCAACCTGCAGAACAACGGCAGCGATTTCGTCGCCTTTCTTGTATTCACGAACTGCTTCTTCGCCTGCAACGTTCCAGGAGATATCAGACAGGTGAACCAGACCGTCGATGCCACCATCCAGGCCGATGAAGATACCGAAGTCAGTGATAGACTTGATTTTACCTTCAACGCGATCGCCCTTGTTGTGGGTTTCTGCGAACTGCTGCCACGGGTTAGATTTGCACTGCTTCAGACCCAGGGAGATACGACGACGTTCTTCGTCGATGTCCAGAACCATAACTTCCACTACGTCGCCAACGTTAACAACTTTGGACGGGTGGATGTTTTTGTTGGTCCAGTCCATTTCGGAAACGTGTACCAAGCCTTCAACGCCTTCTTCGATTTCAACGAAGCAGCCGTAGTCGGTCAGGTTGGTCACGCGACCGGTCAGCTTGGTACCTTCCGGGTAACGCTTAGCGATAGCGACCCACGGATCTTCGCCCAGCTGTTTCAGACCCAGAGAAACACGGGTACGCTCGCGGTCGAACTTCAGCACTTTAACAGTGATTTCGTCGCCAACGTTCACGATTTCGCTCGGATGCTTAACGCGTTTCCAGGCCATGTCAGTGATGTGCAGCAGGCCGTCTACGCCACCCAGATCAACGAATGCACCGTAGTCAGTGAGGTTCTTAACGATACCTTTGACTTCCATGCCTTCCTGCAGGTTTTCCAGCAGCTGATCGCGCTCTGCGCTGTTTTCGGATTCGATAACGGCACGACGAGAAACAACAACGTTGTTACGCTTCTGGTCCAGCTTGATGACTTTGAATTCAAGCTCTTTGCCTTCCAGGTGCAGCGTGTCGCGAACCGGACGCACGTCTACCAGAGAACCTGGCAGGAACGCACGAATGCCGTTCAGCTCAACAGTGAAGCCGCCTTTAACTTTGCCGTTGATAACACCGGTAACAGTTTCAGCTTCTTCGTAAGCTTTTTCCAGCGTGATCCAAGCTTCGTGACGTTTAGCTTTCTCACGGGACAGCAGAGTTTCACCGAAGCCGTCTTCCACTGCATCCAGTGCAACGTCAACTTCGTCGCCTACCTGGATTTCCAGTTCGCCGGCTGCGTTTTTGAACTGCTCTGCAGGGATTGCAGATTCAGATTTCAGGCCCGCATCAACCAGAACAACGTCTTTGTCGATAGAGACAACAACGCCACGAACGATGGAACCCGGACGGGTTTCGATTTCTTTCAGGGATTCTTCAAACAGTTGAGCAAAAGATTCAGTCATGTTTAATCTTCAAAAGTTAGATTAACGTCCATCTGACTTCATGTCGGATGGGGTTGTTTTACATACCCGCTCACACTCCGTTGCAGCGGGGGTACTACAAAATTCGGAGGCTTACTGCCTTTAATTCAAACAGCAGCCAGTTTTTGGCGCGCGTATTGTAGCGCTTTTTCAATCACTTGCTCAATACTTAATCGTGTTGAATCCAACACTAAAGCATCAGCAGCGGGAACCAACGGTGCCACCGCACGGTTGCGATCGCGATCGTCACGTTCCTTTATCTCGGCCAAAAGGCGTTCAAAGTTAACACTAAAGCCCTTCTCCTGCAACTGTAGCATACGGCGGTGGGCGCGCTCCTCCGAGGAGGCGTCGAGGAAAATTTTCACCGGCGCATCCGGGAAAACGACAGTGCCCATATCACGCCCGTCGGCGATCAGGCCCGGACCTTCACGAAACGCGCGCTGGCGGCGCAACAGCGCTTCACGCACACGCGGGAAGGCGGCGACCTGCGAGGCGGCATTTGCGACCTCCTGGGTACGGATTTCCGCACTAACGTCCTCACCTTCAAGAATGACCTCAAGATTGCCATTCGTCGAGACGAAGCGGACATCCAGGTGCGCCGCGAGGGGAACCAGGACGTCTTCGGAGGTCACATCTACGTGATGATGCAACGCGGCCAGCGCCAGAACGCGATAGATAGCGCCCGAATCCAGCAGATGCCACTGCAGCGCTTCCGCCATTGCCTTGCACAGAGTGCCTTTTCCAGCACCGCTAGGTCCATCAATGGTGATTACCGGGGCAATTGCCGTCATCTTTTTCTCCTTCACTAAGGCATCGGTTGCATAAACGCCGCGCATTATACGCGTCATTGCCTTTGACCGTTAATACTGGTTGCAAATTACAGCCTGATTGAAGGTGAGTGTAGAATAAATGAGCAGAGGGAATAATCAGAAAGCGCAACGCTGCGCCGGACGGCGCAGCGCTATGGGGTCAGGCAAGCGTGCTAATGCGGGTCAGTTGTTCAAAATAGTCCGGGAAAGTCTTAGCCGTACATTTCGGGTCAAGGATAGTCACCGGGGTATCCGACAACGCCACCAGCGAGAAACACATCGCCATACGGTGATCGTTGTAAGTCCCAATCTCGGCGACATTCAGCCGGGCAGGCGGCGTCACGCGGATGTAATCCTCGCCCTCTTCCACGTCCGCGCCGACTTTACGCAACTCCGTCGCCATAGCGAACAAGCGGTCGGTCTCCTTGACGCGCCAGTTATAGATGTTGCGCATCGTCGTCGTGCCTTTAGCGAACAGCGCGGTGGTCGCAATCGTCATCGCGGCATCAGGAATATGGTTCATGTCCATATCAATGGCGTTCAGCTCGCCGCGGGTACAGGAAATAAAATCATCCCCCCAGACGATGGTCGCCCCCATTTTCTCCAGCACATCGGCGAAACGAATATCGCCCTGCACGCTATTGCGGCCAATCCCGGTCACTTTCACCGTACCGCCTTTAATGGCTGCCGCCGCGAGGAAATACGAGGCTGAAGAGGCATCGCCCTCCACCAGGTAGTCGCCTGGCGACTGATAATGCTGCCCGCCTTTCACCACAAAACGCTGATAGTCCTGATTATCTACCGCCACGCCGAAGGTTTTCATCAGATGTAGCGTGATGTCGATATACGGCTTCGACACCAGATCGCCCTTGATGGTAATCACGGTGTCCTGCTCCGCCAACGGCGCGGTCATTAAAAGCGCGGTCAGGAACTGGCTGGAGACGCTGCCGTCAACGGCAACGTTACCGCCGTTGAAGCCGCCACTCAGGCGCAGCGGCGGGTAGTTTTCCTGCTCCAGATACGCAATCTGCGCGCCGCCCTGACGCAAGGCATCGACCAGATGGCCAATCGGACGCTCCTTCATGCGCGGCTCGCCGGTCAGCACGATATCATTGCGTCCCAGGCACAGTGCGGCCGCCAGCGGGCGCATCGCAGTCCCGGCGTTGCCCAGAAACAGTTCAAGCGAATCGTCAGCCTGCAGCGGGCCGCCGTTGCCGGTCACTTCGCAACGGGTGCGATCGGCCGACAGGGTGTAATGAACTCCCAGCGCACTCAACGCATTCAGCATATGGCGCACGTCGTCGCTATCCAGCAGGTTGGTCAGCACCGTCGTGCCGCGGGCTAACGCCGCCAGCAGCAGAGCGCGGTTTGAGACACTTTTAGAACCCGGTAAATTGATGGTGCCATCCACCCGCGCGATGGGTTGTAACGTCAGGAATTCCATGAAACTCAACTCTCAAAAACAGACATAAAAACCCCGCAGACCCGCTGCGGGGATGAACAAAGAACATCGATTAACCGCGACGGCGCTCGAAATCCTGCATGAAGTCCGTCAAGGCCTTCACGCCTGCCAGCGGCATTGCGTTATAGATGGACGCACGCATACCGCCCACAACGCGGTGGCCTTTCAGCGCATGCAGGCCCGCAGCGAAGGACTCTTCCAGGAACAGCTTGTCCAGCGCGCTGTCGGCCAACTGGAACGGCACGTTCATGCGGGAGCGGTTCGCTGTCGCCACATCGTTACGGTAGAAATCGCTATTATCGATAACGCCGTACAGCAGTTCTGCTTTTTGCTGATTAATACGATTCATGGCCGCAACGCCACCCTGCTCTTTCAGCCATTTGAACACCAGGCCGGACAAGTACCAGGCAAACGTCGGCGGAGTATTGAACATGGAATCGTTGTTGTTCAGTACGGTGTAGTCGAGGATAGACGGGCATGCTTTATGGGCTTTGCCCAGCAAATCTTCACGCACGATAACTAACGTCAGGCCCGCCGGACCGATGTTTTTCTGCGCACCGGCATAGATGACGCCAAAACGGCTGACGTCGACAGGCGCAGACAGAATAGAAGAAGAGAAGTCGGCGGCCACGACGACATCGCTGCCGAAATTCGGCATTTCGTCAATCGCGATACCGTCGATCGTTTCGTTCGGGCAGTAGTGCAGATAGGCGGCGTTATCGGACAGTTGCCATTCGCGCATCGGTTTTACCGCGCGCTTGCCGTCGACCATCACCTTCGCGTCAATCACGTGCGCGGTGCAGTATTTATGCGCTTCTTTAATTGCGCTCTCAGCCCAGTAGCCAGCATCCACGTAATCAGCTGCCGTTTTGTCGCCCAGCAGGTTGAGCGGCACGCCAGCAAACTGACCGCGACCGCCGCCGTGACAGAACAGCACTTTGTAGTTGGAAGGAATGTTCAGCAAGTCACGGAAATCTTTTTCAGCTTCTTCCGCCACCTGGATGAATTCTTTACCACGGTGACTGATTTCCATTACCGAGGTGCCTAAACCATGCCAGTCGCACAGTTCCTGTTGCGCCAGTTTAAGAACGTCTGCCGGAAGCATTGCCGGACCTGAACTAAAATTGAAGACCTGAGCCATTTCCCCTCACCACGCTGTACACGTTATCAACCCGAAGGCATAAGTTATTCCTGTGGATATCGGTTTTATCATTCAGTGACACGCGCCGCAATGGCTAAACGTCATCTGCAGTTAAATGCGGCCGTCATCACACAACAGAATCTGCCAGCTTGACGGATGAAAACCGACATTTCCGCTGTCGACGCCCCGCGCGCTTCCCCATATCCGCAGACCTTTATTTTATTGCCTCCAGTCTGGATGATAGCGCCTGACACATAAACCCCGTATGATTGCGCGCTTTCCGTACGACAAAAGTGACCGCCATGACCCAAACCTTTATTCCCGGCAAAGACGCCGCGCTGGAAGACTCTATCGCCCGCTTCCAGCAGAAGTTACTCGATCTGGGTTTCCATATTGAGGAAGCCTCCTGGCTGAACCCGGTGCCGAACGTGTGGTCGGTGCATATTCGCGACAAAGAATCCGCGCTGTGCTTTACCAACGGTAAAGGCGCGACCAAAAAAGCAGCCCTGGCCTCTGCGCTTGGCGAATACTTCGAGCGCCTGTCCACCAACTATTTCTTTGCCGACTTCTGGCTGGGTGAAACCGTTGCTAACGGGCCGTTCGTCCACTATCCGAACGAAAAATGGTTCCCGCTGACCGAAGACGACGAACTGCCGGAAGGCATCCTTGATGCCCGCCTGCGCGCCTTCTACGATCCTGACGATCAACTAACCGCAAGCCAACTGGTGGACCTGCAGTCCGGCAACGACGATCGCGGCATCTGCGGTCTGCCGTTTACCCGTCAGTCCGATGGCAAAACGGTCTATATCCCGATGAACATCGTCGGTAACCTGTACGTGTCTAACGGCATGTCCGCAGGCAATACCCGTAATGAAGCGCGCGTACAGGGACTGTCCGAAGTCTTCGAACGCCACATTAAGAACCGCATCATTGCCGAAAGCATCAGCCTGCCGGAGATCCCGGCTGAGGTCATGGCGCGCTATCCTGGCGTGGTGGAATCCATCGCCACGCTGGAAGCGGAAGGGTTCCCGATTTTCGCCTACGACGGCTCGTTGGGCGGTAAATACCCGGTTATCTGTGTGGTGCTGTTTAACCCGAGCAACGGCACCTGCTTTGCCTCCTTCGGCGCCCACCCGGACTTCGGCGTCGCGCTGGAGCGCACCGTCACCGAGCTGCTGCAGGGCCGCGGTCTTAAAGATCTCGACGTCTTTACACCACCGACCTTCGACGATGAAGAAGTCGCGGAGCACGCGAACCTCGAAACCCACTTTATCGACTCCAGCGGTCTGATCTCCTGGGATCTGTTCAAGCAGGATGCCGATTATCCGTTCGTTGACTGGAATTTCTCCGG
Organism: Pluralibacter sp.; assembly: GCF_019237635.1. Taxonomy (GTDB): domain Bacteria; phylum Pseudomonadota; class Gammaproteobacteria; order Enterobacterales; family Enterobacteriaceae; genus Enterobacter_B. The sequence continues at coordinate 38,282 of NZ_JAFAGS010000099.1, read as the reverse complement.
CACCACCGAAGAAGAGTTCGCTACGTTGATGGCGATTTTCCAGACCGAAGATAAAGACGTCTATATTGCCGACTACGAGCATCTCGGCGTTTACGCCTGCCGTATTCTGGTGCCGGGCATGTCCGATATTTATCCGGCGGAAGACCTGTGGCTTGCCAACAATAATATGGGCAGCCATCTGCGCGAGACTATTCTCTCGTTGCCAAATAGCGAATGGGAAAAAGAAGACTATCTGGCGCTCATTGAGCAAATGGATGACGAGGGTCTGGATGACTTCACCCGCGTGCGGGAGCTGCTCGGTCTGGCAACCGGTAAAGATAACGGCTGGTATACCCTGCGTATTGGCGAGCTGAAAGCCATGCTGGCGCTGGCGGGCGGCGATCTGGAACAGGCGCTTATCTGGACCGAGTGGACCATGGAGTTTAACGCGTCTATCTTCTCTGCCGAGCGCGCCAACTACTATCGCTGCCTGCAAACCCTGCTGCTGCTGGCGCAGGAAGAAGAGCGCGAACCGCTGCAGTACCTGAACGCCTTTGTACGCATGTACGGCGCAGAGGCTGTTGAAGCCGCAAGCGCTGCGCTGAGCGGTGAAGCGCCATTCTACGGCCTGCAACCGGTCGACAGCTCTCTTACCGCGTTCCCGGCGCATCAGGGGCTGCTGAAAGCCTACGAGAAACTGCAGCGCGCCAAGGCGAAATTCTGGGCGGACAAGGCGTAAAGAAACAACAAATGTATGGCGAAAATATTCGCCTGCGCTATATTACGGGGCCGCATTGTGGGCCCCGTTTTTATTTATCCGGCGCCCGCGACTAATTTGTAATAATAAAGTTAATTATGCGTAAATATTATTATTAATAACTTATCACTATTGTTAATTTTAATGCATATTACCCCATTTTAATTAACTGCCAGAGAGGAGGGTTACGGAAAAAATTCAACTTCATTTGTAATTTTTAAAATTTATTTTTATTTTGATAATCAAAAAGTTACGCCGTAATTGCTGAAAAACCATGCGATTTGCGGGCCTATAAGCCAGGCGAGATATGATCTACATCAAATTCTCTTCTATAATGCTTTGTTAGTATCTCGTCGCCGACTTAATAAAGAGAGAGTTAGTGTGAAAGCTGACAACCCTTTTGATCTTTTACTCCCTGCTGCAATGGCGAAAGTTGCCGAAGAAGCAGGTGTCTATAAAGCAACGAAACACCCGATGACGACCTTTTTTCTGGCGATTACCGCGGGTGTGTTTATCTCGATTGCCTTTGTCTTCTATATCACTGCTACCACAGGCACCGCCGCAATGCCGTTTGGCATCGCAAAGCTGATTGGCGGTATCTGCTTCTCATTGGGTCTGATTCTGTGCGTGATTTGCGGCGCGGATCTGTTCACCTCTACGGTACTTATCGTTGTGGCAAAAGCCAGCGGTCGTATCACCTGGGGTCAACTGGCGCGAAACTGGTTAAACGTCTATGTTGGTAACCTGATTGGCGCGCTGCTCTTTGTTCTGCTGATGTGGTTATCCGGCGAGTATATGGCCGCCAACGGCGGTTGGGGACTCAACGTCCTGCAAACCGCCGACCACAAAATGCATCATACTTTTATTGAGGCTGTGAGCCTCGGTATTCTGGCAAACCTGATGGTCTGTCTGGCGGTGTGGATGAGCTACTCCGGCCGCAGCCTGATGGATAAAGCGATGATTATGGTTCTCCCGGTTGCGATGTTCGTCGCCAGCGGTTTTGAGCACAGTATCGCTAACATGTTTATGATCCCAATGGGTATCGTAATCCGTAACTTTGCCAGCCCGGAATTCTGGACCGCTATTGGTTCGACTCCGGACAGTTTTTCACACCTGACTGTGATGAACTTCATCACCGATAACCTGATTCCGGTTACTATTGGGAACATTATCGGCGGGGGTCTGTTAGTCGGGTTGACATACTGGGTCATTTACCTGCGTGGCGACAATCATCATTAATGGTTGTCTCAGGCAGTAAATAAAAAAGTCCACTTAAGAAGGTAGGTGTTACATGTCCGAACTTAATGAAAAGTTAGCCACAGCCTGGGAAGGTTTTGCCAAAGGTGACTGGCAGAAAGAAGTCAACGTCCGTGACTTTATCCAGAAAAACTACACCCCATATGAAGGTGACGAGTCCTTCCTGGCTGGCGCTACTGATGCGACCACCACCCTGTGGGACAAAGTCATGGAAGGCGTTAAACTGGAAAACCGCACTCACGCGCCAGTTGATTTTGACACCTCCGTTGCATCCACCATCACTTCTCACGACGCTGGCTACATCAACAAGCAGCTTGAGAAAATCGTTGGTCTGCAGACTGAAGCTCCGCTGAAACGTGCGATCATCCCGTTCGGCGGCATCAAAATGGTTGAAGGTTCCTGCAAAGCGTACGACCGCGAGCTGGACCCGGCACTGAAAAAAATCTTCACCGATTACCGTAAAACCCACAACCAGGGCGTATTCGACGTTTACACCAAAGACATCCTGAACTGCCGTAAATCCGGCGTTCTGACCGGTCTGCCGGATGCCTACGGTCGTGGTCGTATCATTGGTGACTACCGTCGCGTTGCGCTGTACGGTATCGACTTCCTGCTGAAAGACAAATACGCACAATTCGTTTCCCTGCAGTCTGACCTGGAAAACGGCGTAAACCTGGAAGCGACTATCCGTCTGCGCGAAGAAATCGCTGAACAGCACCGTGCGCTGGGTCAGATCAAAGAAATGGCGGCTAAATACGGCTGCGATATCTCTGGTCCGGCAACCAACGCTCAGGAAGCTATCCAGTGGACCTACTTCGGCTACCTGGCCGCTGTTAAGTCTCAGAACGGCGCTGCAATGTCCTTCGGTCGCGTATCCACCTTCCTGGATGCCTACATCGAACGTGACCTGAAAGCAGGCAAAATCACCGAGCTTGACGCTCAGGAAATGATTGACCACCTGGTCATGAAACTGCGTATGGTTCGCTTCCTGCGCACCCCTGAGTACGATGAACTGTTCTCTGGCGACCCGATTTGGGCAACCGAATCCATCGGCGGTATGGGCGTTGACGGCCGTACCCTGGTAACCAAAAACAGCTTCCGCTTCCTGAACACCCTGTACACCATGGGACCGTCTCCGGAGCCGAACATCACCGTTCTGTGGTCAGAAAAACTGCCGCTGAACTTCAAGAAATACGCCGCTAAAGTGTCCATCGACACCTCTTCTCTGCAGTACGAGAACGATGACCTGATGCGTCCGGACTTCAACAACGACGACTACGCTATCGCTTGCTGCGTAAGCCCGATGATTGTTGGTAAGCAAATGCAGTTCTTCGGCGCTCGTGCTAACCTCGCGAAAACCATGCTGTACGCTATCAACGGCGGCGTTGACGAAAAACTGAAAATGCAGGTGGGTCCGAAATCTGAGCCGATCAAAGGCGACGTTCTGAACTTCGACGAAGTCATGGACCGCATGGATCACTTCATGGACTGGCTGGCTAAGCAGTACGTCACTGCGCTGAACGTCATCCACTACATGCACGACAAGTACAGCTACGAAGCCTCTCTGATGGCGCTGCACGACCGTGACGTTGTCCGTACCATGGCTTGTGGTATCGCGGGTCTGTCCGTTGCGGCTGACTCCCTGTCTGCTATCAAATACGCGAAAGTTAAACCGGTTCGTGACGAAGACGGCCTGGCTGTCGACTTCGAAATCGAAGGCGAATACCCGCAGTTTGGTAACAACGACTCTCGCGTTGATGACATGGCGGTTGACCTGGTAGAACGTTTCATGAAGAAAATTCAGAAACTGACTACTTACCGTAACGCTATCCCGACGCAGTCTGTTCTGACCATCACCTCTAACGTCGTGTATGGTAAGAAAACCGGTAACACCCCAGACGGTCGTCGCGCTGGCGCACCGTTCGGACCAGGTGCTAACCCGATGCACGGCCGTGACCAGAAAGGTGCTGTCGCCTCTCTGACCTCCGTGGCTAAACTGCCGTTTGCGTACGCTAAAGATGGTATCTCTTACACCTTCTCTATCGTTCCGAACGCACTGGGTAAAGATGACGAAGTGCGTAAGACCAACCTGGCGGGCCTGATGGATGGTTACTTCCATCACGAAGCGTCCATCGAAGGTGGTCAGCACCTGAACGTGAACGTCATGAACCGTGAAATGCTGCTCGATGCGATGGAACATCCGGAAAAATATCCGCAGCTGACCATCCGTGTTTCTGGTTATGCCGTACGTTTTAACTCCCTGACTAAAGAACAGCAGCAGGACGTTATCACCCGTACTTTCACTCAGACCATGTAATTCCCTGTCTGACTGAAAACGCGTAGAATAAAGGCTCCACGATAGTGGGGCCTTTTTAACAAATATTGCCTCCCGCCCCAGCCTGCTTTGCCAGCTATCTATACTATGGGTATCTGTCAAAACAGACTCGACGCAGCCAACGAGCTGTGCGCTTACTCAGGCCCTGGATGGGCCACATCTGGAGAAAACACCGCAATGTCAGTTAATGGTCGCATTCACTCCTTTGAATCCTGTGGCACCGTCGATGGGCCGGGCATCCGTTTCATTACGTTTTTCCAGGGCTGCCTGATGCGCTGCCTGTACTGCCACAACCGTGACACCTGGGATACGCATGGCGGCAAAGAGATAACCGTTGACGAGCTGATGAAAGAAGTGGTGACGTATCGCCACTTTATGAATGCTTCCGGCGGCGGCGTTACGGCCTCCGGCGGAGAAGCTATCCTGCAGGCGGAATTCGTACGCGACTGGTTCAGAGCCTGCAGGAAAGAAGGGATCCACACCTGCCTTGATACCAACGGCTTCGTGCGCCGCTACGATCCGGTGATCGACGAACTGCTGGAAGTCACCGACCTGGTGATGCTCGACCTCAAGCAAATGAATGATGAGATCCACCAGAACCTGGTCGGCGTTTCCAACCACCGTACGCTGGAGTTTGCCAAATATATTTCGGCAAAAGGCATCAAAACCTGGATTCGCTATGTGGTCGTACCGGGCTGGTCGGACGATGACGACTCCGCGCACCGCCTGGGCGAGTTCACCCGTGATATGGGCAACGTCGAGAAGATTGAGCTGCTGCCGTACCACGAGTTGGGCAAGCACAAGTGGGTGGCGATGGGTGAAGAGTACAAGCTTGATGGCGTAAAACCGCCGAAAAAAGAGGCCATGGAGCGCGTGAAAGGCATTCTTGAGCAGTATGGTCACAAGGTGATGTATTAAGCATGACAGATGGCAGCCCCGCTGCCATCTGTATTACCACCGGTCCTCACACCACTCCCTTTTCAACCTTTAAATACTGGTCGTTGTGCTGGTGCTGCTTCCGGTATGCGTTCGGTGATGGAAACCCGTGCTGACCGTCGTCACGCCAGTATCTGTTTACTGCTGTCGACGCGCCAGCAGCGGGAAGATAAGCCCCAGGCCAACCAGCACAAACGGGGTTGCAACGTTCAGCGAGAGCTGGAACGTCCATTCAGGCGTAAAGGCCTGCATTTTTGGAAAGATACCGGTCAGACAGGCGAAGGCGGTGAATACAAAGCACCATAGCCCAACGGTAAACGCCAGACGGCGATTGCGAATAAAGACATACTCTGGTTTGAATTTGTCCGCCATGCGCAATACGGCCATAAAGGCGACGAATACCCACAGATAACGCAATGGCATCACCACAGAGTTCAGATTCAGCAACCACTTATACAGGTTGTTCATGTCGCCAATGCCGAGGGTCGGTAACATAATCAGCACTGCCACCAGCGCCATGGTCATCAGATAGCCGTTAACCGGCGTCCCCTTTTCATTCAGGCGACACAGTTTTTCCGGCACATACTTTCTGTCCGCATCCGCCAGCAGCACCTTCAGCGGCGCATCAATTGAAAACACCAGCGCTGCCACCTGACCAAGCGTATTGGCAATGGCGTAGACGACCATCAGCGAATTGCCCATATGGTAATATTCGCCCAGTTTCTGAAACGCGTAATATTGACCGTTGGTCATCAGATCGTCTGGAATATTCCGGGAGTCAAACATCATTCCCATCGCCAGCGAGCCAAGGATCGCGCACACCGCCACCATCACGGCAAGAAAGAGCATACCGCGGGGAAACTCTTTTCCCGGGTTGCGCGTATTGTTCACATAGGGCGAAATTTTTTCCGCTCCGCCGACGGCAAAGACCAGCATGGAGATGGTGGTAATGTAGGTAAAATCAAAATGCGGAATGAAGGTTTCCCAGGTGATATTCGTCGTCGCAATATGCACTTCCGTAATCGCTGGCGCGGTGACCGCCATCACCACGTAAAGCAGCGACATGACAAACATCGCAATCCCGGCGACCGATCCCACCACTTTTAGCGACTTCATACCGCGTGATGCGACCCACATAAAAAAGACAAACAGCAGCAGCGTCAGCCCCTGCAATGCAACGACACCGTATTCCTTGATAAGCGAACCGTCGCCTTTGAATGCCCAGCCCAACGCAATCAGGATAGCCTGCGGCTTTTGCGCCAGATAAGGAATATGCACAACCCAGTAAGTCCACGCCGCGAGATAGGCCAGCCCCGGCCCCATCGTATGCTTAATCCAGGTGCTGACCCCGCCTTTACCCTCCTTAAACGTCGACCCCAGTTGTCCCACAATCAGGGCATAAGGCGTGAAATAGAGGGCAAAAATAAAGATCCAGGAAAAGACGACCACCAGTCCCTGGTTGGCGTAGTTATTCACTACGTTGCCAAAACCCCATACCGTAATAAACGACATCAGCGCGATGTTATACCACCGTAACTGCTTCTCTTGCTCACCTGCCATAAGCTCAGTTCCTTGAACGTTATTTTTTACGAATTATCAAACAGGAAAAGATTATGCCGAGCACAGTGGCGAAAGAATAACGTTACAGTGCGAAACTTTAAGGTTTCGCACAGGTTTGACATTTATCACCAGAGTTAGGTAAAAAACCAGCGTATACCAACAGAATAGTCAATAAAATTATGCGTCAGGCGTGCGCCACCGGTGTCGGATGTTGGCCCGCTTTGCGTAGCAGCATCAACAGGTAGATAAACGATACGCAGGCAATCATGACAAACAGCAGATTATCGGAGTAATTCTGCATCAGCATCGCGGTAAACGTCGGTCCCAGCAGACTGCCGATGGTGTAGCTCAGCAGCAGCGCCTGGTTCATTGCCACCAGCTGATGATGTTCAACTTTTTCGCAGGCCCAGGCCATTGCCACCGGATAAAGCGTAAAGCCGGACGCGCCCAGCACGAACAGCGCAGGCGCCATCGCCGCATTGCTCAGCATCGCCAGACAGCCGAGGATCACGACAAACACCTGCACGCGCAGCACCAGCAGGCGCCCGAAGCGATCGGCAAGCCGCCCAACCGGCCACTGACCGATGATACCGGCGCTCACCATCACCGCCATCCAGAAACCAATTCCGGCATCGCTGACGCCCTGGTGGTTCAGATACAGCGGCATCAGGCCATACAGCGACCCCAACACGATGCCGGAAATCACGCAGCCGTTAACGCCGAGGCGCGCCTGGCGCAGCTTCAGCATTGGCCAGACGTGCGTTGCGCCCTGGTGTCCGTCGCGTTGGTTGACGATACGGGTAAACAGCAGCGGCAGAATGGCCGCCAGTGCCATCCCGGTGACCCACGGCAGCACGCTCATCAGATCGGTAGGGACTTTACTGACCAGCAGTTGGCCGAGCAGTGTACCGACGTAGTAGACCATCATATAGGCCGCCAGCAAGCGACCGCGGTTGCGCGACGTACCGCTGCACATCAGGGCGCTTTCCACCACCACCCAAATCATCGCGCAGCCGACGCCCGCAACGAAGCGCCAGCTCATCCAGCTCCAGAAACCCATCGTCGTTCCCAGGCCAACACAGCCGACGGCGAAAATCAGCGATGCGATATAGTAGCTACGGTTAAACCCGAGACGCTTGATAAGCCCGCCGGTCAGCAGTGTACCGACCAGATTACCGGTAAAATAGGACGAGCCGACCATACCAACCTGCCAGGTCGGCAGATTTTCATGGGCAAGCCACAGCGGGACCAGCGTGTTTAATACCGCAATCGACAGCGTCAACAAAAGCAGGCCACAAAGCAGAAGCAGCACCGGCCGGGTATAGGTGGACATGAATTAAAAAACCGTGAGGAAGTTCATATTTCGAGCGCATCATGCCATCGTCAGAAACAAAGTCAATCGGCGCCAGCCCAGTAATGACGGGGTTTTCAGCCCGACAATTGAAGTTTTTTATGCAGCGAGACGGGAGCGGAATATATTATTTAATTATTCCATTGTTTTTATTCATTAATTGGGGAAATGACTGGGAACGTTCGGTAGAAAAATTTCATGGAGGGGGCGCATTTTTTGTAAACTGCGCCGACGCGGATAGCCCCGGCGCAGTCAAGGTTTAGCTGGCGACAGCCATACCCACGGTCATATGCAGACCATAGAACACGCCGCGACCGATAAGCTCACCGACCACCACCAGCACGAATGCCAGGCTCAGCAGCGGCAGCGCAGGCTGATGACCCTTAAGCTGCGGCGCCACCCAGCACACCAGCGCCAGCGCAATCGCCGCCAGTCGCCATGACATCAGCGAGCCGTAATCCGGTACCAGCGCAGCAGCCTGCTGAACAGAACTGTGGATAGTTGCCAGTTCGTTCCCCTGCATCAGGGTGACCATTGCGCTGACCAGCAACGCCAGCAGCGTTACCGTTGGCAGGAGGCGCATCGCCCATCCTTCAACGCCCGCCACGCGCAGCAGCAGGTAGCCCAGCAGAGGACCGCCGATAAACAGCGTCAGGAAGAAGCTCATCGGCGTCCAGACGCTATACCAGGTCGGTACGGTATCGATGGTGTTGTACACCCGTACCATCATCCACACGAACACGACGCCCAGCACCATGGTCACCACCAGCCACAGATTGCGCAGCCCCTGAGGCAGTTTATTCACCACCGCCAACAGCCAGCCCAGCCCGCCAATCGCAAAGAAAAGAGCGCCGCTGGCGATTTCGTTACTCAGCGATGATGCCCCTATGCGATTCAGCGAGTTGAATGCACGCAGCGGCGAGCCAAGGTGCAGCGTCGAGGCGACGAAACCAATCCCCATCAGCACCCACAAACCGAACATACTCATCACCACGCGCTGCTGCTGTTCGCGGCTCAAAGAGCCCTTCATCAGCGCCAACGCCAGCACGATGAACCCACCCGCCACGCACTGTCCAAAGACCGTGAAGATCATCAGCGGCCATTCATGCCATCCACTTCCCATCTCACACCTCCTTCGGGTTTGCCAGGTAGCCCGTGGTATCACCAGTCGGGCGGCTATTGGCGTTAGGTTTGATAACAATGCACGGTTTTGTAAAGTGGGCGGACGGCAGCGGTGCCACGGCGGCCAGTTGGCCGTGTTTCTGACGCAACTCTTCAATCGGCCCGAAGTCCAGCGCGCGCAGCGGACAGGACTCGACACAGATCGGTTTTTTACCGTCTGCCACACGCTCATGACAGCCGTCACATTTGGTCATATGCCCTTTCGCCGAGTTGTACTGCGGCGCGCCGTATGGGCAAGCCATATGACAGTAACGGCAACCGATGCACACGTCTTCATTCACCACCACGAAACCATCTTCGCGCTTATGCATCGCGCCGCTCGGACATACCTTGGTACAGGCCGGGTCCTCGCAGTGGTTACAGGCGATGGAGAGATAGTAGGCAAAGACGTTCTGGTGCCAGGCGCCGTTATCCTCCTGCCAGTCGCCGCCCGCATACTCATAAATGCGGCGGAAACTGACATCCGGCGTCAGGTCTTTGTAATCCTTACAGGCCAGCTCGCAGGTTTTGCAACCGGTGCAACGGCTGGAGTCAATAAAAAATCCATACTGGGTTGTCATCGGTTACTCCTTACGCCTTCATGACCTGAACAAGGTTGGTGTGCGACGGGTTGCCCTTCGCCAGCGGAGAAGGCCGCTGCGTCGTCAGCACGTTAATGCTGCCCGCCTGGTCAACGCCTTTGGCGTCCGGCGCGTACCATGCCCCCTCGCCTAACGCCACTACGCCTGGCATCATGCGCGGCGTCACCTTCGCTTCGATGTGCACCTCGCCGCGGTCGTTAAAGATACGGACGCGATCGCCATTGGCGATATTGCGCGCTTTCGCATCCATCGGGTTGATCCACATCTCCTGACGACAGGACGCTTTCAGCACCTCCACGTTGCCGTAGGTGGAGTGAACGCGCGACTTGTAATGGAAACCCGTCAGCTGCAGCGGGAATTTCGCCGTCAGCGGATCGTTGTAGTTTTCGAACCCTGGCGTGTAGATCGGCAGTGGATCGATAACGTCGCCCTCCGGCAGTTCCCAGGTCGCGGCGATGTTGGCCAGCGCTTCGGAATAGATCTCGATTTTACCCGACGCCGTGGTCAGCGGGTTGGCGTGCGGATCCTCACGGAACGCTTTATACGCCACGTGATGCCCTTGCGGATCGCGTTGTTTGAACATGCCCTGCTGACGGAAGGTCTCGAAATCCGGTAGGTCCGGAATCGCCTTGCGCGAGAGTTCATGCAGGTGGCGCATCCACTCTTCCTGAGTGCGTCCTTCGGTGAACTGCTGCTCAACGCCCATCCGTTTTGCCAGCTCAGTGGTCATGTCATAGATGTTCTTACACTCAAAGCGCGGCTTAATCGCCTGCTCGGTAAAGATGACGTAGGACATGTTGCCGCAGGAGGCATCCAGCGCGAAGTCCATTTGCTCTGACGCCGTGCAGTCCGGCAGCAGAATATCGGCATACTTCGCCGACGACGTCATATGACAATCGATAACCACAATAAGCTCGCACTTCTTGTCATCCTGCAGGATGTCGTGAGTGCGGTTAATCTCGGAGTGCTGATTGATAATACAGTTACCGGCATAGTTCCAGATCATCTTGATCGGCACATCCAGTTTATCTTTACCGCGGACGCCATCGCGTAGCGCCGTCATTTCCGGGCCGCGTTCAATCGCATCGGTCCACATAAACATGGAGATACTGGTTTCAACCGGGTTGTCCAGCGTCGGCATACGCTCAAACGGCAGATCATAAGAACCTTCGCGCGCGCCGGAGTTGCCGCCATGAATACCGACGTTACCGGTCAGAATGGAGAGCATCGAGATAGCGCGGGTAGCGATTTCACCGTTGGCGTGACGCTGCGGCCCCCAGCCCTGGCTGATGAAGGCCGGTTTGGTGCTGCCGATTTCGCGCGCCAGCTTCACAATGCGGTCTGCCGGGATGCCGGTAACGGTCGACGCCCATTCCGGCGTTTTGGCGATACCGTCTTTGCCCTGACCCAGAATATAAGCCTTGTAGTGGCCATTAGCCGGTGCGCTGGCGGGCAGCGTTTTCTCGTCGTAGCCGACGCAGTACTTATCGAGGAACGGCTGATCGACCAGGTTCTCGGTAATCAGTACCCACGCAATACCGTTGACCAGCGCCGCGTCAGTACCCGGACGAATCGGGATCCACTCATCCTCACGACCTGCGCCGGTGTCGGTATAACGCGGGTCGACAATGATCATGCGGGCATTCGATTTCTGCCGCGCCTGTTCGAGATAGTAGGTCACCCCGCCGCCGCTCATACGCGTTTCGCCCGGGTTGTTGCCAAACAGTACCACCAGCTTGCTGTTTTCAATATCCGACGGACTGTTGCCGTCGGCCCAGCCGCCGTAAGTGTAGTTCAGACCGGCGGCAATCTGCGCGGAGGAGTAGTCGCCGTAGTGGTTCAGATAACCGCCGCAACAGTTCATCAGGCGCGCCACCAGGGTTTTTCCCGGCGGCCAGGAGCGGGTCATGGTACCGCCCAGCGTACCGGTGCCATAGTTCAGGTAGATGGACTCATTGCCATAGTCCTTAATCAGACGCTGCATATTGCTGGCAATGGTATCAAACGCCTCTTCCCAGGTGATGCGCTCAAATTTGCCCTCACCGCGGTTACCCACACGCTTCATCGGATATTTCAGGCGATCGGGGTTATAAACGCGACGGCGCATTGAGCGTCCGCGCAGACAAGCGCGAACCTGATGTAATCCTTCGTAGTTATCGTCACCGGTATTATCGGTTTCGACATATTTAATTTCGCCGTCGACGACGTGCATGCGTAACGGACAGCGGCTACCACAGTTAACAGTACATGCACTCCAGACGACTTTCTCTGACGCACCTGCGGGGGAGATGGCATCTGCGGCACTGGCTATGCGCGTAAAGGGTAACGTAAAGGCGCTGCTGGCCATCGCCAGACCACCTATCGCTGAGGTCTTCATCAGACCACGGCGGCTTACCTCGGCAGCCAGTAAAGCATCGGGGGCTTTAATTTTCATAGACACTCGCTTCATTGCTCAGTGAAATCAACCACCCGCTATATAATTTAATATATAGCGGAATCACTTTTTTTTAGTTATTTATGCTGCATATCACTCGAAGGGAGTATTACCACTTTAAATATTGTGGTTATTGTTCAACGTCAATGTGGGTATAAAAAAAGCGCCCGGAGGCGCTTTTTCAGATTTTTTCAGAGTGTTATTCGGAATATTACCCGATGAACTCTAATCCTTTCATATAAGGACGCAGTACTTCCGGAATCGCGATACGACCGTCTGCCTGCTGATAGTTTTCCATCACTGCCACCAGCGTACGACCCACCGCCAGACCCGAACCGTTCAGGGTATGCACCAGACGGGTTTTCTTGTCAGACTTGCTGCGGCAGCGAGCCTGCATACGACGAGCCTGGAAATCCCAGACGTTAGAGCAGGAGGAGATTTCACGGTAGGTATTCTGCGCCGGAACCCATACTTCCAGGTCAAAGGTTTTACAGGCGCCAAAGCCCATATCGCCCGTGCACAGCGCCACACGGCGGTACGGCAGACCCAACAGCTCCAGCACCTTCTCGGCGTGGCCGGTCATCTCTTCCAGCGCGTCCATGGACGCTTCCGGACGGACAATCTGCACCATCTCAACTTTGTCGAACTGGTGCATACGGATAAGACCACGGGTGTCGCGACCGTAAGAACCTGCTTCAGAACGGAAGCACGGAGAATGCGCAGTCAGTTTGATTGGCAGATCGTCTTCATCGATTATCTCATCACGCACGAGGTTGGTCAGCGGCACTTCAGCGGTTGGGATCAGCGCATAGTTGCTGCTGTCCGCTTCTTCATCCAGCGGACGGGTGTGGAACAGATCGCCGGCAAATTTCGGCAGCTGGCCGGTACCGTACAGGGTGTCATGGTTCACCAGATACGGAACGTAGGTTTCGCTGTAGCCATGCTGTTCAGTGTGCAGATCCAGCATGAACTGCGCCAGCGCGCGGTGCAGATGCGCGATTTGACCTTTCATCACCACAAAACGGGAACCGGTCAGCTTAACGGCCGCAGAGAAATCCAGCCCCGCGTGCATTTCACCGAGCGTCACGTGGTCGCGAACGTCAAAATCGAACTCGCGGGGCGTACCCCAGCGTTTGACTTCAACGTTGTCGTTTTCGTCTTTACCGACTGGCACGCTGTCGTCAGGGATGTTCGGGATTGCGAGCGCGATATCGCGGATTTCCGCCTGCAGCACGTCCAGCTCGGCTTTCGCCTGATCCAGTTCTTCGCCAAGCTTGTTCACTTCCAGGCGTAACGGCTCGATGTCTTCCCCACGCGCTTTCGCCTGGCCGATGGATTTCGATCGCGAGTTGCGTTCAGCCTGCAGGTTTTCAGTTTGAACCTGCAGAACTTTACGACGCTCTTCAAGAGCGCGCAGTTTATCTACATCCAGCTTAAAGCCCCGGCGTGCCAGTTTTTCTGCGACTGCGTCTGGCTCGTTACGCAGCAGATTGGGATCGAGCATGCTTATCCTGTGCTTATCGAATTAATAAAATAGGAGGAAATGACCGCAGCCTGCGGTCACAGAGATACCTTACCAACATTACCGCAACGTCAGGCCTAACGGTAGCGTTTTATAGGGCTATTTTGATCCTGTCCGGCGAGCCAGGCGAGCTTTTCGCCAATCTTGCCCTCAAGACCTCTGTTTGTCGGGTGATAATAGCGCGTTTGTGCCAGCTCCTGCGGGAAATACTCTTCTCCCGCCGCATAAGCGTTGGGCTCATCGTGCGCATAGCGATATTCCTGCCCGTAGCCCATCTCTTTCATCAGCTTCGTTGGCGCATTGCGCAGATGCACTGGCACGTCGTAATCCGGGCGCTCGCGCGCATCGGCCATCGCGGCCTTAAAGGCGGTATAGACGGCGTTGCTTTTCGGCGCGCAGGCGAGATAGACGATGGCCTGCGCGATAGCCCGTTCGCCCTCTGCGGGCCCCACCCGGGTGAAGCAGTCCCAGGCAGAGATCGCCACCTGCATGGCGCGCGGGTCGGCGTTGCCGACATCTTCAGAAGCAATAGCCAGGCAGCGGCGGGCGACGTACAGCGGGTCGCCGCCCGCGGTGATGATGCGCGCATACCAGTACAGCGCGGCATCCGGCGCGCTGCCGCGCACGGACTTATGCAGCGCCGAGATAAGGTCGTAAAACCGATCGCCTTTGTTATCAAAACGCGCGCTGCGCTCCCCGGCGATTTCGGTCAACAGCTCAGCTTTCAGCACGCGCTTACCGGCGTCGTTGCTCTCGGCCATGTCGGCCATCATTTCCAGCGTGTTCAGTGCCCGACGCGCATCGCCGTTGACCAGTTCGGCGATAGCTCGCCGCGTGTCGTCCGGCAGCACAATGTCCTGACCTCCGTAGCCGCGCGACGTATCGTCCATCGCCTGCGTCAACACAGATTCAATATCGTCGACGGAAAGGGATTTCAGCAGATAAACGCGGGCACGCGACAGCAGCGCCGAGTTGAGTTCAAAAGAGGGGTTTTCGGTGGTCGCGCCAATGAAGGTTATCGTGCCGTCTTCAATATGCGGCAGAAATGCATCCTGCTGACTTTTATTAAAACGGTGGACTTCATCGACGAACAAAATGGTGCGGCGGCCCGCGTTGCGGTTCTGACGGGCGCGCTCGATGGCTTCGCGAATTTCTTTCACGCCGGACGTCACAGCGGAGAGTCGCTCGACGTCGGCGTTGGCATAACGGGCGATGACCTCCGCCAGCGTCGTTTTTCCGGTGCCCGGCGGCCCCCAGAGGATCATCGAATGCAGATGTCCGGCCTCAATGGCGCGCGGCAGGGGTTTACCCGGCGCCAGCAAATGCTGCTGGCCAATGTACTGCGCTAACGTTTCTGGCCGCATACGCGCGGCCAGAGGTTGAAAGGCATTATCGGAAAAATCGAGCGACAGGTTGCTCACACGCGCCTCTTACTTGCGTTGGTCATCCACGGTGACGCCCTTCGGCGGAGTGAAGGAGAATTTAGACGCATCCACTGCGCCATTTTGCTGCGACTTCAGTTGATAGCTGCTGCGCTGATCGTCCTGCTCCACCGCACTGAACTGGTGAATCGTACCGTCACGGCCGACGTTAATCGTAAACTGTTTCAGGTTGCCACTGGAGCCTTTCGGCGTCAGCACGAAGTCATCGCCGTTTTGCTTAATGTTGTACTGCTGCCAGTCGCTGGACTGGTTGCGGGCGATCAGCATAAACGGCGTGTTGCTGGTCGCATCTTTCAGCCAAGTGGCCGTCGCCTGCTCAACGAACGGGTTATAGAACCACAGCGTTCTACCGTCAGAAACCAGCACGCTTTCATCCGGCTGCGTCATATGCCAGTTGAACAGGTTCGGACGTTTCACCCACAGATCACCCTGACCGTCCTGCACCGCGTTACCGCTGCCGTCGGTCACCTTCTGCGTAAAGCTGGCGTGGAAGCTGCTCACCTTATCCAGACGGCTTTTCAAATCGCTTGCCGCATCGGCCCAAACGCTGCTGGCAACAAAGCTGGTGAGTAAAGCACAGGTGATGGCGAGTTTTTTCATCTTAATTCCTTAAATGCGTCACTCCCGACGCGGGAGCCTCTTGTTCCCACTGTAGGCTTCACGCCCACATGGGAACAGAAGAAAATGCTGATTCTTTGGTTATTTACCCAACTTTGCACATCAGTCAAACGGTGGCGGCGCCAGCACTTCGCGGTTGCCGTTATGACCGGCTTCGCTGACGATGCCCTGCGCTTCCATCTGTTCGATGATGCGCGCCGCACGGTTGTAGCCGATGCGGAACTGACGCTGGACGCCGGAAATGGAGGCCTTACGTTTTTCCGTCACAAAGTTAACGGCCTGGTCGAACAGCGGATCGAGCTCTTCGCCGCTGTCTAAACCACCGCCGCCGCCTTCGTTTTCGCTGTCGGAGGTAATACCGTCAACGTACTGCGGACGACCGCGCGCTTTCCAGTCCTGCACTACGGCGTGAACTTCCTGATCGCGAACAAACGCGCCGTGAACGCGCACCGGCGCGGCGCTGGAGTTCGGCCCGGCATACAGCATATCCCCCATACCCAGCAGCGATTCCGCTCCACTCTGGTCGAGGATCGTACGGGAGTCAATCTTACTGGAGACGGTAAAAGCGATACGGGTCGGAATATTGGCTTTAATCAGGCCTGTAATGACGTCAACCGACGGACGTTGTGTCGCCAGCACCAGGTGAATACCCGCGGCGCGCGCTTTCTGCGCCAGGCGAGCGATAAGCTCTTCCACCTTTTTACCGACGGTCATCATCAGGTCGGCGAATTCGTCCACCATCACCACGATATACGGCAGTTTTTCCAGCGTCGGATGTACGGCATCCATGCTGTCGCCCGGCTTCCAGTATGGGTCCGGAATCGGACGTCCCATACGCGCCGCCTCGGCGATTTTTTCGTTGTATCCCGCCAGATTACGCACGCCCAGCGCGGACATCAGCTTGTAGCGGCGCTCCATTTCATTGACGCTCCAGCGCAGGGCGTTGGCGGCGTCCTTCATATCGGTGACAACTTCCGTCAGCAGATGCGGAATGCCTTCATAGACGGAAAGCTCCAGCATTTTCGGGTCGATCATGATGAAACGCACGTCTTCCGGCTGCGCTTTATAGAGCATACTGAGGATCATGGCGTTGACGCCGACCGACTTACCGGAACCGGTGGTACCGGCTACCAGCAGGTGGGGCATTTTCGCCAAATCGGCAATCACCGGGTCGCCGGCGATATCTTTCCCCAGCACCACGGTCAGCGGCGACGGACTTTCGCGGAACTTCACGCAGTCCAGCACTTCTCGCAGATAAACGGTCTGGCGTTTTTTGTTCGGCAGTTCCAGCCCGACGTACGGTTTGCCCGGGATAACCTCCACCACGCGAACAGCGACAGTGGAAAGCGAACGGGCAAGGTCGCGAGAGAGGTTGGAAATACGGGCGGCTTTCACCCCCGGCGCCAGATTCAGTTCGAAACGGGTGATGACCGGCCCCGGTGAATAGTTAACGACATCCGCTTTAATGCGGAAATCCGCCAGGCGCGCTTCCACCAGCCGCGCCATCTGCTCCAGCGCGAAGGTATCGACCGGCTCGATTTCCGTCGGCGGCGGCGTTAACAGATCCAGCGACGGCAGCGGCGTCGTCGGCTTATTCAGCGGACGCGAATCGCCGTTACGCATCAACAGCGGATGAATCAGGCTCTCCTGCGGCTGCGGCGCAGACTGCTGTTGCGGCGGTGGCTGATACGCGGGCTGCTGTACGTGCTGCGGATGTGCCTGCTGGGCATACTGCTGCACCGGCGGCTCCTGCGGCGTCACGCTCGGGGTAAAGAGCGGCGCTTTCGGACCGTCGTCTACCAGCGTTTGCATCGGCGAGAATTCAAAATCCGCCAGCGAGAACGGGTTGGCGCCATCCGGCTGTTCTCCGGCATAACGCGCCTGCTGCTGGGCGGCAAACTGACGCGCCAGCTCAGCCTGTTCCGCCGAATCTTCGTCGTCCGTCACCGCATCGTCTTCATATTCCTCGCCGTAACGCTGGTGCTGAGTAGCGGCAAACTGGCGAGCCAGTTCATCCTGCTGCTGCGCTTCGGCCTCTTCATCGCTGATAAACTCATCAGAATAGTGCTGATGACGATCCGCTTCGCGTGCGCGCTCTTCCGCCATACGCTGCGACGGTATTTTGATGCCAAAAGAGGCGGAAGCCAGCTCGCGACGCGTCGGCACGCGCACGCGGTTCGGACGCGGCAACTGAGGACCAATCCCCTCTTTCACCTGGGCGCGCGGACCGTCAGCCGGGCTAAACAGCGGCGCGGATGCCGCGGCCGCTATTGCAGCAGCGCCCGCAGCCTGCTTCACGCTGGCCGCCGCTGGCGCAACCACGGTTGTCGGGTCAATGGCGGGGACGACAGACGGCGCAACGGGTTCCGGCACGGGCTGATACCAGGCCGCCAGTTGTTCACGCTCACGCGCGCGTTTTTCTTCCACTTCTTCGAAATAGTAGAGCGGCGGACGCTGCGGCTTAACCTCTTCCACAGGTTCTGGCTCCGGCATCTCCGGCGCTACCGGCTGCGCAAAAACGGGCTCCTGATGCAACGGATATTCCGGCTCAGGCTGGTAAACCGGTTCCGGCTGATACGTCGGCGGCTCGGCCTGGTACACTGACGGTTCCGGCTCCTGCCAGAACGCTTCCGGCTGTACATATTCAGGTTTCGCAGGAGGAACCTGCGGCGGCCAGTTGTCCGGAGACGGCGCAATGACGGGTTCAGCCGTTTGCGGGCCTGGCACCAGCTGCCATTCCACCGCGGGCGGCATGAATTCAGCATCGCTGCCTGCAGGCATCGCTGGCGCAATCGATGCGGCAGCGCCCGGCAGCGCGGCGACTGTCGCCGCTGAGGCCGTCACAGCGCCGGTTATTGAATGACCGTTAAGCAGCGGATCGTTTTCATCCCAGGCCGCCGGACGCGCTGCGCTTTGCCCTGAGAACAATACGTCGTCAGCTTCCGGCTGGCGCGTCGCACTGTGGCCGGAAAACAAGACATCGTCCGGATCGGCAGACTGCCCCTGTGCGGCATAGAGCGCCTCGTCGTCAGGGTCGTCCATGCGTTTGCCGGAAAACAGCGCCGCATCGGTCTGACGCCCCATCGGGTTAATAAACTTCTCGGCCATGCGCTTACGGCGGGCCAGCGCGCCGCGCAGGATCCGCGTACGGCGCGCTTCTTTACGCGGCGGCGCCTGCTCGTCTTCGTCGTCCTCATACTCTTCGTCATCAACCCAGGTATCGTCACGACGGGTTCTGTTGCTGGCGAAGGTGAGTATATTGAGGATCAGGCTGCCGAGTTTTTCCGCGATGCTGACCCATGACCAGCCGGTAAACAGAGTCAACCCGGCGGCCCAAATGCAGAGCAGCGCAATTGTGCCGCCGCTACTGTGCAGCATCGGCTGAAGCGCCGTGCTCAACAGGCTGCCAATGACGCCGCCGGAAGCGAAATACCAGATATCATCGGCGTTGATGGCCGCCAGACCGCAGGAGGTCAGGATCAGCGCCAGCACGCCAATCAGGCGCAGTGAAACGGCAAAATAGTCGACGTACTCGTCGCTGGCGCGGTGGCGATATGCGAACCAGCAGCCGCCGATAATGATCACCGGAATGGTGTACGCCATCACGCCAAAAATAAAGAACAGCGTGTCAGCAAGCCAGGCGCCGGGCGCTCCGCAGAGATTGTGAATAGGCTCATGCCAGGCGGTCTGCGACCAACTGGGGTCTGAAGGGTTGAAGCTGAGCAGAGCGGCCATCAACCAGACGGCAAAAAGAGAGCATAAGAGCAGTAACGCCTCCAGAAGTCGGCGCCCGCTGCTTAACTTAGTAAATGTGACTTCTTTGTCTTCGGTATATTCCTGGCTCAAGAAAGGCTCTCCAGGTTCCAGGCGCTTTCCTGCCTGATGCTAAAACGGACAACAGCGCCGGGTCTCCCCGGCACTGTTGCTGTATGGATTAACAGGAGTGTAATCAACTTATGCTGATTTTGCACCTGTTCCGTATTAGCGAGTCTTAATAACCAGACGATTACTCTGTTTGACTTCTTCCATAACCACGTAGGTACGGGTGTCGTTCACGCCCGGCAGGCGCAACAGGGTCTCGCCCAACAACTTACGGTACGCTGACATATCCGGTACGCGGGTTTTCAACAGGTAGTCGAAATCACCGGAAACCAGATGACATTCTTGAATTTCTTCAAGTTTCTGTACAGCGGCGTTAAATTGCTCAAACACATCCGGCGCGCCACGATTCAGAGTAATCTCAACAAAAACCAGAAGTGATGCATCCAGATAATGCGGGTTCAGCAGCGCGGTATAGCCCTGAATAAACCCTTGTCTTTCCAGCCGACGCACACGCTCGAGGCAAGGTGTCGGAGAAAGTCCCACTCGCTTAGAAAGCTCGACGTTGGAAATACGCCCATCCTTTTGCAACTCGTTCAAAATATTACGATCGATGCGGTCGAGATCTTTGCCTGGGCGCTTCTTGCTATCTACCATTATTATTTTCTCTCTGTATTCCTTCCCTACTCCTGTCTTGACCCTGTGCACTTCACTGTTCAGGGCCTGCCCGCTGTTTGCGACATATTTCTGCTACCCGTTATGTCGCCAAACCCAAGGGTACGCGTTGAGAAGCCCGTTGCCAGAAGGCAGTCACCGACATCACGAATGGCGTCTGTCCACGCCATGCGTCAAAAACGTTGACCCGGGTAAAAATGGTATTTCCGTGAATGAAAATTCACCACACACGAAACACTGCTTTTTCTCCCTCCAATGTTTTCGCAAAAGCACAGGTGATTGTCAAAGCAAAACATCGATTTTTAGTACAACGTGCCGGATATTCATTATCACAATGGGTTGATTCTCATGTTATCTCCTTATAATCACCCCGATCGCAGTAGAATGAGTTATAGCAATCGCTGATAAAATCGCCGATTCATAGACAAACTCTATTACACATATTGTTTACAAAATCCCATCACCCTTTTATTACTCCCGCAAATTCCCTACAATCCCGGCCAATGTCTGCCAACAATTATGGGGATCTCATGGGCACGGCCAAACACAGTAAACTGCTTATTCTTGGTTCTGGACCTGCGGGATACACCGCTGCGGTCTATGCGGCGCGCGCAAACCTGCAACCGGTTCTGATTACCGGCATGGAAAAGGGCGGTCAGTTGACCACTACCACTGAAGTGGAAAACTGGCCTGGCGATCCGAGCGACCTGACCGGTCCGCTGCTGATGGAGCGCATGCACGAGCATGCGGTGAAGTTCGATACCGAAATTATCGTCGACCACATCAGCAAGGTTGACCTGCAAAACCGCCCGTTCCGCCTGACCGGCGACAGCGGCGAGTACACCTGCGATGCCTTAATCATCGCCACCGGCGCTTCCGCGCGCTATCTGGGTCTGCCGTCTGAAGAGGCGTTCAAAGGCCGCGGCGTTTCCGCCTGCGCCACCTGCGATGGTTTCTTCTACCGTAACCAGAAGGTCGCGGTCATCGGCGGCGGCAACACGGCGGTTGAAGAAGCGCTGTATCTTGCCAACATCGCCGCTGAAGTGCATTTGATTCACCGTCGCGACACTTTCCGCGCGGAGAAAATTCTGATCAAACGTCTGATGGATAAAGTGGAAAGCGGCAACATCGTGCTGCACACCGATCGCACTCTGGAAGAAGTCACCGGCGATCAGATGGGCGTCAGCGGTCTGCGCATTCGCGATACGCAAAATAGCGATAACGTGGAATCGCTGGAAGTCGCCGGTCTGTTTATCGCTATCGGTCACAGCCCGAACACGTCTATCTTTGACGGTCAGCTTGAGCTGGAAAACGGCTACATCAAGGTGCAGTCCGGCATTCACGGCAACGCAACCCAGACCAGCATTCCTGGCGTTTTTGCCGCCGGTGACGTCATGGACCACATTTACCGCCAGGCGATTACCTCCGCCGGTACAGGTTGTATGGCCGCGCTGGATGCTGAACGTTACCTTGACGGTTTAGCAGATAACGCAAAATAATCATTACAACTCAGTAACAAAGGTAAAAAAGGCGACGATAAGTCGCCTTTATTTTTGCGACGTTGTAACATTGCCGGGCCTAATATACTCATATGAAACCTGCATAAGCACGCAATGAATAAAACCCGTCAACAAGAGCTTACCCGCTGGTTAAAACAGCAAAGCGTTATTTCCCGCCGCTGGCTGGCAATCTCCCGCGGACTCGGCGTCGTGAGCGGCCTGCTGATTGTCGCGCAGGCCTGGATGATGGCTCGCCTTCTTCACCATATGATCATGGAGAATATTCCGCGCGAAGCGCTACTGATGCCATTTATCCTGCTGGTGCTGGTGTTTGTTTTGCGCGCCTGGGTGGTCTGGCTGCGTGAACGTGTCGGTTTCCATGCCGGACAGCACATCCGCTTTGAAATCCGCCGCCAGGTACTGGATCGTCTGCAACAGGCCGGGCCCGCCTGGATTCAGGGGAAACCGGCGGGAAGTTGGGCGACGCTCATTCTGGAACAAATTGACGACATGCATGACTACTATGCCCGCTATCTGCCACAGATGGCGCTGGCGGCGTGCGTGCCGTTGCTTATCGTGCTGGCGATTTTTCCCTCCAACTGGGCGGCTGCTCTGATCTTATTAGGCACCGCGCCGCTAATACCGATTTTTATGGCGCTGGTTGGCATGGGCGCGGCTGACGCCAACCGCCGTAACTTCCAGGCGCTGGCGCGCTTAAGCGGCCACTTCCTTGACCGCCTGCGTGGCATGGAGACGCTGCGTATCTTCGATAGGGGAACTGCGGAAACAGAGAACATCCGCCAGGCTTCGGAGGATTTCCGCCAGCGCACAATGGAAGTTCTGCGCCTCGCATTTCTCTCCTCCGGCGTGCTCGAATTCTTTACCTCGTTGTCTATCGCCCTGGTAGCGGTCTATTTTGGCTTCTCCTACCTCGGTGAGCTGAATTTTGGTCATTACGGCACCAGCGTGACGCTGCTGTCGGGCTTTCTGGCGCTGATTCTGGCCCCGGAGTTTTTCCAGCCGCTGCGCGACCTTGGCACCTTCTATCACGCCAAAGCCCAGGCCGTTGGCGCGGCCGACAGTCTGAAGACTTTTATGGAAGCGCCGCTGGCGCAACCACATCAGGGTGACATCATGGCCGACGAAAATGCCATGGTCACCCTGGAGGCGAATACGCTTATCGTGAAATCGCCGGAAGGACATACGCTGGCAGGCCCGCTGACGTTCACCCTTGAGGCTGGCCAGCGCGCGGTGCTGGTTGGGCAAAGCGGCTCGGGCAAAAGCTCGCTGCTGAACGCGCTGGCTGGCTTCCTGCCTTATGACGGCTCGCTTCTCGTTAACGGCGTTGAATTGCGCGACCTGACCCCGGAAAGCTGGCGTCGCCTGCTGAGCTGGGTGGGACAAAACCCTCAACTCCCAGCCGCTACGCTACGGGAAAACGTGCTGATCGCCGCTCCCGACGCCGATGATGTACAGCTGCAACGCGCGCTGGACAGAGCCTGGGTCAGCGAATTCGTTGACCAGCTACCGCAAGGCATTGATACCGTGATTGGCGATCAGGCGAGCCGCCTGTCGGTCGGTCAGGCTCAGCGCGTCGCGGTGGCCCGCGCGCTGCTGACGCCCTGTCGCCTGCTGCTGCTGGATGAGCCAGCCGCCAGCCTCGACGCGCACAGCGAGCAGCGGGTCATGCAGGCGTTGACCGAGGCCTCAGCCCGGCAAACCACCCTGATGGTGACTCATCAACTGGAAGATCTTCAGACATGGGATGCGATTTGGGTCATGCACGACGGACAGATTGTTGAACAAGGGCCATATGAGCAGTTGGCCGCAGCGCAGGGACATTTTTCCCGCCTGCTGGCGCATCGTCAGGAGGAGATTTAAATGCGCGTATTAGCCCCCTATCTGGCGCTCTATAAACGCCACAAATGGCTATTGTCGCTCGGCGTCGTGCTGGCGATCGTGACCCTGCTCGCCAGCATCGGATTGCTGACGCTCTCTGGTTGGTTTTTGTCCGCGTCGGCCGTGGTCGGTTTTGCCGGCGCCTACAGCTTTAACTACATGCTGCCAGCAGCCGGCGTTCGCGGCGCCGCCATCATCCGTACCGCCGGACGCTATTTCGAACGCCTGGTCAGCCATGACGCCACTTTCCGCGTGCTCCAGCATCTGCGCGTCTTCACTTTCAGCAAGCTGCTGCCCCTCTCCCCCGCCGGTCTGGCGCGTTTTCGTCAGGGCGAGCTGCTGAACCGCGTCGTGGCGGATGTTGATACCCTTGATCACCTCTACCTGCGCGTCATTTCTCCGCTTATCGGCGCGCTGGTGGTGATCCTGGTAGTGACCTTCGGCCTGAGCTTCCTGGACGTCACGCTGGCGCTGACCCTTGGCGGCATCATGCTGCTGACGCTGTTTGTGCTGCCGCCGCTGTTTTATCGCGCCGGGAAACCGACCGGCGAAAGCCTGACGCAGCTGCGCGGGCACTATCGTCAGCAGTTGACAGCGTGGCTGCACGGTCAGGCCGAACTGTCGATTTTCGGTGCCGCCACCCGCTATCGCGAACAGATGGAACAGACGGAGCTGAGCTGGCATGAAGCCCAGCGCCGCCAGTCTGAGCTTACCGCGCTCTCCCAGGCGCTGATGATGCTGATTGGCGGTATCGCCATCATCGCGATGCTGTGGATGGCCGCAGGCGGCGTTGGCGACAACACACGCCCTGGCGCCCTGATCGCCCTGTTCGTCTTTTGCGCTCTCGCCGCCTTTGAAGCGCTGGCGCCGGTCACCGGCGCGTTTCAGCATCTCGGTCAGGTTATGGCCTCAGCGCTGCGCATTACCCAAATTACCGCACAGCAGCCGGAAGTGCAGTTTCCGCAGACCACATCCGTTACGCCGACCCACGTCAGCCTGACGCTGCGCGATGTAACCTTTGCGTACTCGCCGCAGGCGCAACCGGCGCTGAACGCGATTAACCTGCAGGTTGCCGCAGGTGAGCACGTCGCCATTCTCGGCCGCACCGGCTGCGGGAAGTCCACGCTGCTGCAGCTGCTGACCCGCGCCTGGGACCCGCAGCAGGGCGAACTGTTGCTCAACGAGAGCCCACTCTCCTCCCTTGATGAACCCACGTTGCGTCGCGCCATGAGCGTGGTGCCCCAGCGCGTACATCTTTTCAGCGCTACGCTTCGCGACAACCTGCAGCTGGCATCGCCTGACGCCAGCGATGAAGCGTTGACCAACGTGCTGATGCGTACCGGCCTTGAGAAGCTGCTGGAGGACGCCGGGCTCAACAGCTGGCTGGGAGAAGGCGGCCGCCAGCTCTCCGGCGGCGAGCTCCGCCGACTGGCAATCGCCCGCGCTTTGCTGCACGATGCGCCGCTGATGCTGCTCGACGAGCCAACCGAAGGGCTGGATGCCTCAACCGAACGGCAAATCCTTGATTTAATGGCTGACGTTATGCGCGATAAAACGCTGCTAATGGTCACCCATCGCCTGCGCGGGCTGGCGCGTTTTAATCAGATAATTGTGATGGACAACGGACAAATAATTGAGCATGGTAATCACGCTGAATTGCTGGAGAAACAGGGGCGTTATTACCAGTTCAGACAGCGTCTGTAGAGGCTACAATACACAAAATCATTCAAGTTGCATCAAGGCAGCAAGCCCGAGAATCCCCAGTCGCATAGATAACTCTGTGACTGGGGTGAGCGAGCGTAGCCAACGCAGAAGCAGCTTGAAGGATGACGTGTATATTTGAATTGAAGCGTTAATAGGCGTGCAGGAGTTGTCGTATATGCGTCTGGTCCAGTTGTCCCGTCACTCCATCGCCTTCCCATCGCCGGAGGGCGCCCTGCGCGAGCCCAATGGCCTGCTGGCTCTCGGCGGCGATCTCAGCCCCGCGCGGTTGCTGATGGCCTATCAGCGCGGTATTTTTCCGTGGTTCTCGCCCGGCGACCCAATCCTCTGGTGGTCGCCCGATCCCCGCGCCGTGTTGTGGCCGGATGCGTTTCACGTTAGCCGCAGCATGATGCGGTTTCACAAAACCTCGCCCTACCGTGTCACGTTGAATCACGCGTTCGGAAAAGTGATTGAAGGCTGCGCGGGCAATCGCGATGAAGGCACCTGGATCACCGACAGCATTGTGCTGGCCTATCATCGTCTCCACGAACTGGGGCATGCGCACTCGATTGAAGTCTGGCGCGATACTGAGCTTGTCGGCGGCATGTACGGCGTCGCGCAAGGTACCCTGTTCTGCGGAGAATCGATGTTCAGCCGGGCGGTAAACGCCTCTAAAACCGCGCTGCTGGTGTTCTGCGACGAATTTATGCGCCAGGGCGGCAAACTCATCGACTGCCAGGTGTTAAACGACCACACCGCCTCACTGGGAGCCGTGGAAATGCCGCGTCGACATTATCTCGACGCACTTGATGAGCTACGCACCGAACGCCTCCCCCTGCATTTCTGGGTACCCCGTACGCTGTTTGCGCCTGAACGATAAATGTTTTCGGCACAATGGTCATCAGGATGATATAATTGTGCCGGAAGTCGTTTCTGCCTGTTGCCCTGCCGCCGTTTCAGGAATTCCCCTATACGTTTGGTGCGTCATACGGTGTTTTCGCGTGAACCTCGGGTAATGCGCAAAAACGGCCTTCCCTTAACCTGTGAATTTCGCCTGCATCAAAAGGACGAGCGAAAGAAAACGGGTAAATCTTTACTTACTTGATGAACTTCGGCATTATCTTGCCGGTTCAAAACTATGGTAGTGATACCCCAGAGGACTAGATGGCCAAAGAAGACAATATTGAAATGCAGGGCACCGTTCTTGAAACGTTGCCTAACACTATGTTCCGCGTAGAACTGGAAAACGGTCACGTGGTCACTGCGCATATCTCCGGAAAAATGCGTAAAAACTACATCCGCATTCTGACGGGCGACAAAGTGACTGTTGAACTGACCCCGTACGACCTGAGCAAAGGCCGCATTGTCTTCCGTAGTCGCTAATCTCCGCAGATAATAGATTCCTGGCGCTGCATTGCCGGGAATCACTTGGTGTTAACTGCTCTGCATCACGTCAGAGCAGTTTTTTTATACTCCCGCCTTGCTAACTTTCCGTTCACCGACTGTTATTACAGATACCCCCCATCTCTCTGTAAAACGGGAATATTATGCTGCGTCTTTCCGATTACCCAGTACTCATCTTTGTGGTTTGTCTGCTCCTGTTTTGGGTATCCGGTTTGATTGCCCGACTGTTGTATCGTCGTTATCGCAATAAAGAACCCGATGGCGATAATTACTCGCTGCTGCTCGGCGCCGTACTGAGTATTCTCGGGTTGATTATCGGTTTTACCTTTTCTATGGCCGTCAGTCGTTATGACATGCGCAAAAACTATGAAGAGGAAGAGGCAAATGCGATTGGCACGGAGTGGTTACGTATGGATTTACTCCCCGGAGAAGAATCCGTACTGGCAAAACGACTGCTACGAAATTACCTCGATCAGCGCATTCTTTTCTACCAGGCAGGACATCTTGATGATGTCGACAAAATAAACCGTGACACGAATGCCCTTGAAGAAAAGCTCTGGAAAATTATCAGCACGGAGTCCAGAACGCATCAGACCCCCATCATGCAGATTGTCACCGTCGGGATGAACGACGTGTTCAACACCGCCGGATATACCCAGGCGGCCTGGTGGAACCGAATACCGCGCTCCGCATGGGCGCTGCTGTTTATCCTGGCGATGTTCTGCATTGTGATGATTGGCTTTCGCAACAACGCGCTGAAAAAATCGACGTTTCCATGGCTGTTGCCCATTGTCTTTTCCGTCGCCTTTGCGCTTATTGCCGATATTGACAGCCCGCGCGGCGGTATTATTCGCATCCAGCCGCAGAACCTACTGGCGCTGGCGGAATCACTGCCGCCGGGAGGGCTTCCTGGCGTGGACCCACAATGAAAATCTGGAAACCATCACGCAAAACGCCGCTTTAAGCGGTTTTTTGTCCGGAAACGACGTGACACTTATTCTCTGAAATGGAAAACTTAACCCTTGAGTTAAGTTAACTTAAAAGTTAACATCCAACTTCAGGGAATGAGTATGTTTACGATGATCTACCATCCCGAGGCCGCTGACGAAATCATTGCACTTCCTGAGGCTCTGCGGGGGAAAACGATGCGGCTGCTTCGCACATTGTCTGAACAAGGGAATAATTTGCGTTTTCCCCATTCACGCCCGCTCAGGCAAGGACTGTTTGAACTCCGAGCACCAGGGACAAACATTTCCCGTACCCTGTTTATTTTCCATCGTCATCAGCGCATTTACGTTTTGCGCTGTTTTATCAAGAAAACCGAAAAAACGCCCGCGCGCGAAATCGATATGGCATTGCAACGCTTCGAGGAGATGATAAATGCCGAAGAAAATTAAGCTGTACACCCACGAAGAAGTCGAAGTCCGCACACTCAACACGCCTGAATCTATCCGGGCCTATGAGGAAGCCGGGGAGGAATTTGCCCTTCTGGAACAACTCACAGAATGGCGAGAAAACGCCGGGCTCACTCGCGCAGAAGTTGCCGCTCGTATGGGAGTCAGTGCACCAGCAATTAGCCGTCTGGAACGCAACATCGATCGTGCGACATGGACCACACTCAAACGCTATGCGTCCGCCTGCGGTGTCAAAATTGCGATTACCGTTCATACCCCCGATAACCCGTAGATGACGACTTCAGAGAAGAGCATAAAAAAGCCGGGCTTTCGCCCGGCTCCGTTGTGCCTTTAAACAGCTAAAATATCTTAATGCGCGGCTTCTGGCTTGTGCTTCTGCGCCGCCTGGAAGTCATAGGTGAGCTCGTTTTTCCCGGTATCAAGAGCCACAGTTACCTGACCACCATCGACCAGCGAGCCGAACAGCAGCTCGTTTGCCAGCGGTTTTTTCAGGTTGTCCTGAATAACGCGCGCCATCGGACGTGCGCCCATCGAGCGGTCGTAGCCTTTCTCCGCCAGCCAGTCGCGAGCTTCCTGACTCACTTCCAGCGACACGCCTTTTTGATCCAGTTGGACCTGCAACTCGACGATAAACTTGTCGACCACCTGGTGGATCACATCGGTAGAGAGGTGATCGAACCAGATGATGTTGTCCAGACGGTTACGAAACTCCGGCGTAAAGATCTTCTTGATCTCTTCCATCGCATCAGTGCTGTTATCCTGCTGGATAAGGCCGATGGACTTACGCTCGGTTTCCCGCACCCCGGCGTTGGTGGTCATCACCAGCACGACGTTACGGAAATCCGCTTTGCGCCCGTTATTGTCAGTAAGCGTACCGTTGTCCATCACCTGCAGCAGCAGGTTGAAGACATCCGGATGCGCTTTTTCGATTTCATCAAGCAGCAGCACCGCGTGTGGATGTTTGATCACCGCATCAGTGAGCAGACCGCCCTGATCGAAACCGACATAACCCGGAGGCGCGCCAATCAGGCGGCTTACCGTATGGCGTTCCATATATTCAGACATATCGAAGCGCAGTAATTCAATACCCAGCGCTTTCGACAGCTGCACCGTTACCTCGGTTTTCCCGACCCCGGTCGGCCCGGCAAACAGGAATGACCCGACAGGTTTGTGATCCTGACCGAGACCCGCGCGGCTCATCTTGATGGCTTCGGTTAAGGCCTCAATGGCTTTATCCTGACCAAAGACCAGCATTTTCAGGCGATCGCCGAGATTTTTCAGGGTATCGCGGTCGCTCTGCGACACGCTCTTCTCAGGAATGCGCGCGATACGCGCCACCACGGACTCAATATCCGCCACGTTGATAGTTTTCTTGCGACGGCTTATCGGCATCAGACGCGCGCGGGCGCCCGCCTCGTCGATAACGTCGATCGCTTTATCCGGCAAGTGGCGATCGTTGATGTATTTCACCGCCAGCTCCACCGCCGCACGCACCGCCTTCGCGGTATAACGCACGTCGTGGTGCGCTTCATACTTCGGCTTCAGACCGTTGATAATCTGTACGGTCTCTTCTACCGACGGCTCAGTAATGTCGATTTTCTGGAAACGACGCGCCAGCGCGCGGTCTTTTTCGAAAATGTTGCTGAATTCCTGATAGGTGGTCGAACCGATCACGCGGATCTTACCGCTGGAGAGCAGCGGTTTGATCAGGTTGGCCGCATCCACCTGCCCGCCGGACGCCGCGCCCGCACCGATAATGGTGTGGATCTCGTCGATAAACAGGATACTGCTGGTATCCTGCTCCAACTGTTTGAGCAGCGCTTTAAAGCGTTTTTCAAAATCACCGCGATATTTGGTGCCCGCCAGCAGTGAACCGATATCCAGCGCATAGATGGTGCAATCGGCCATCACTTCCGGCACGTCTCCCTGGACGATGCGCCAGGCGAGCCCTTCGGCGATAGCGGTTTTACCGACGCCGGACTCACCGACCAGCAACGGGTTGTTTTTACGGCGACGACACAGCACCTGAACGGCGCGCTCAAGCTCTTTCTCGCGGCCAATCAGCGGGTCGATACCGCCGACACGCGCAAGCTGGTTAAGGTTGGTGGTGAAGTTTTCCATACGATCCTCCCCGCCTGCTTGCTCTTCATTATTGGGTTGGCTTCCGGAATCGGAAGACTGGCTCGGCTCGTCTTTACGCGTGCCGTGAGAGATGAAGTTCACCACATCAAGGCGGCTGACTTCATGCTTGCGCAGCAGATAGGCCGCCTGGGACTCCTGTTCGCTGAAAATCGCGACCAGAACGTTGGCCCCGGTGACTTCGCTACGGCCAGAAGACTGAACGTGAAATACCGCACGCTGCAACACGCGCTGGAAGCTGAGCGTCGGTTGTGTATCGCGCTCCTCTTCGCTGGCAGGCAGGACGGGTGTGGTTTGTTCGATGAAGGCTTCGAGTTCCTGACGCAGGGCCACCAGATCCACGGAGCAGGCTTCCAGCGCTTCGCGGGCGGATGGGTTGCTGAGCAGCGCCAGCAGTAAGTGCTCGACGGTCATAAACTCATGACGGTGCTCGCGCGCTCTGGCGAAAGCCATGTTTAAACTGAGTTCCAGTTCTTGATTGAGCATAGGCACCTCCCCCAATTTATATGCCTGTCTTCAGGCCTGTTCCAGCGTACACAGCAACGGATGCTCGTTCTCCCTCGCATACTGGTTCACCATGGCGACTTTGGTTTCAGCCACTTCGGCGGTAAACACGCCGCAGATGGCTTTCCCTTGATAGTGAACCGTAAGCATCAGTTGCGTTGCACGTTCTACATCATAAGAAAAGAATTTCTGTAACACGTCAATAACAAACTCCATTGGAGTGTAATCATCATTGACTAATATCACTTTATACATCGCTGGCGGTTTTAGCGCATCGCGAACCTGGTCTTTTGTTAACTGGTCAAAATCCAGCCAATCACGCGTCTTGCTCATTGTCAGTGTTCATCTTCAGTTACGACTCAGGCGGGATTTCCCCGTCGCTGACCAGAGTCTATACACAATTTGAATCTACAGTAGATCATAGATAACTATCATCTATTGTTCCTATCCGCGACGCCTGTCACAAACCGCGCAATAGCGTTAACTGCTTCAAATTTTGATGCATTTTCCATCGCTTTCCCCTATCTGCCGCTTGACGCGATGCCTGATTTATCTAAATTGTACAGGCGAGAGTTGGCGAGGTTTTGTACAGCCATCCGGCTCCACCACCGGTTCATTCCATCTGATTATAAAGATTTACGAAGGATGTCGAAGTATGGAAATGGGTACTGTTAAGTGGTTCAACAATGCCAAAGGGTTCGGTTTCATCTGCCCTGAGGGCGGCGGCGAAGATATTTTCGCCCACTATTCTACCATCCAGATGGATGGTTACAGAACGTTAAAAGCCGGACAGCCCGTTCGGTTTGATGTTCACCAGGGACCAAAAGGCAACCACGCTAGCGTAATTATCCCTGTGGAAGCAGAAACAGCAGCATAGTGCTCCTGCTTCATTGTGTACATCCTGCAGACAAAATGCCAGTCCTGATGACTGGCATTTTTATTTATCACTATTCACGCGCCAGCGCATCCACCGGATCGAGCCGCGCCGCGTTACGCGCCGGTAGCCAGCCAAACAGCACGCCGGTCAGCGTCGAGCAGACAAACGCCATCAGCAACGCCAGCGGAGAAAAGCCTATCTGCCAGTCTGGCAGGAACAGTTGCAGGGTGAAAGCTATCATCAACGACAGCCCGACGCCTAACGCCCCGCCCACCAGGCACACCAGCACGGCTTCTATCAAAAACTGCTGTAGCACGTCGGACGCCCGCGCGCCCACCGCCATGCGGATGCCAATCTCACGCGTGCGTTCGGTGACCGACACCAGCATGATATTCATCACCCCAATACCGCCCACCACCAGCGAAATCACCGCCACCAGCGTCAGGAACAACTGAAGGGTGTGTGTGGTCCGTTCCGCCGTTTTCAGGATACTGTCCATATTCCAGGTGAAGAAATCTTTCTTACCATGCCGCAGGCTTAGCAGCCGGGTGAGCTGCTGCTCCGCCAGGGTGCTGTCATAGCCCTCTTTGACCCGCACCGTTACCGAGTTAAGCCACGATTGCCCTATCACCCGTCCTGCCATGGTGGTGTAAGGCAACCAGACGCGCAGAATTTTACTGCTGCCGAACATCGACTGCTTTTCATCCGCCACACCGATGACGGTAGCGGGCATATTGCCGACCAGAATGATTTCACCCACGACGCTGACCTTGTGCGGGAACAGCTGGCGCCGGGTGTTACCATCAAGCACCACCACCTGCGCTCGTCCTCGCAGCTGCACATCATTAAACGTGCTGCCTTCGCTGAAGCTCATGCCGTAAACGTTAAAATAGTGCGGTCCGACGCCGTTGGCGCTTGCCGCCACGTCGGTGTTATTGACCCGCAGGCGCAGGTTTTTAGAGACCGCAGGCGTCGCAGAGCTGACCCACAGCTGCTGCTGAATGGCCAGCAGGTCGTCATACTTCAGCGCCTGCTGGTACTGCGGATCGTCATCGCCAAAATCTTTTCCCGGATAGACATCGATGGTGTTGGTGCCCATCGCCCGGATATCCGCCAGCACCATCTGTTTGGCCGCGTCGCCAACAATCACAATCGACACCACCGAGGCGATACCGATGATAATGCCAAGCATAGTGAGCAGCGTGCGCATTTTGTTTGCCGCCAGCGCCCGCCACGCCATGGTCAGCGCTTCCCGAAACCCGCCGCTAAACTGCCGCCAGCCGGAAGCAGACAGCGCCTTTTCTGACTCAACGCGCGCCGTGACAGCAGGTTTGGCTGGCGGATTACTGATTATCTCACCGTCGCGGATCTCGACGATCCGCTCCGCCTGCGCCGCCACCTCCGGGTCGTGCGTCACAATGATGACCGTATGCCCCTGCTCCTTGAGCTGGTGCAAAATCGCCATTACCTCTTCGCCGGAATGGCTGTCGAGCGCGCCGGTAGGTTCATCCGCGAGGATCACCTGACCGCCGTTCATCAGCGCGCGGGCGATACTGACGCGCTGCTGCTGGCCGCCCGAAAGCTGCGACGGGCGGTAATCAACGCGCTCGTTAAGGCCGAGTCGCCCGAGCAGGTCGCGCGCCCGCGCCAGGCGCTGCTGACGGTCATTGCCCGCATAGACGGCAGGCACTTCGACGTTTTGCGCCGCCGTCAGGTGCGGCAACAGGTGATAGCGCTGAAAGATAAAACCGAAATGATCGCGCCGCAGCCGCGCCAGCGCATCGCTGTCCAGCGTGGCGATATCGACGCCTTCCACACGATAGGTACCGGACGTCGGCTTATCCAGACAGCCAAGGATATTCATCAGCGTCGACTTCCCGGAGCCGGACGCGCCGACAATGGCCACCATCTCCCCGGCATTCACGGAAAGCGTGACGCCCTTGAGCACCTCTACGCTACCGTCCCCGGAAGGGTAGCTGCGGCGAATATCCTTTAGCTCAAGCAGCGTCGTCATTTTGCCGCTCCGGGCCTGCTTTCACCGGTAATGACTTCATCGCCCTCCTCCAGCCCCTTGACGATTTCCACATCCGTATCGTTACGCGCCCCGATGCTCACTTCTCTGTCTTTCACTTCGCCATTACGCAGCAACCGTACGTTGTAGCGGTTATCGCCTACGGTATCGCCCAGCGCCGACAGCGGAATGGTCAATACGTTATTGATGCCAGAGAGCTGAATATGCACCTGCGCCGTCATTTCGAGACGCAGCACGCCCTGCGGATTCGGCACTTCGAAGCGGGCATAATAGAAGATGGCGTCATTGACCTTTTCCGGCGTCGGCAGAATGTCTTTCAGGCGCCCCTCATAGCGGGTCAGCGGGTCGCCAAGCACGGTAAACCAGGCCTTTTGCCCGGGCGTCAGGTGAATCACGTCGGCTTCTGACACCTGCGCTTTTACCAGCATGGTGCTAAGGTCAGCCAGCGTCAGGATGTTCGGCGCCTGCTGCGCGGCAATCACCGTTTGTCCTTGCAACGTGGTGATTTGCGTCACTTCACCCGCCATCGGCGCCAGAATACGGGTGTAATCGAGGTTAGTTTTCGCGGTGTCCAGCGTCGCCTGATTGCGCTTGATTTGCGCATCGATGGTGCCGATCTGCGCCTCTTTTACCGCCAGATCGGTCGCCGAAGTATCCAGATCCTGACGCGAGATCAACTGAGTCTTCGCCAGTTGCTGATTGCGCGCCAGCGTCACCTGCGCCAGCTTGCGTTCGGCCACGGCCTGCAGGCGCTGCGCACGCAGCTCCATCAACGTCGCTTCGACTTCCTTGATCTGGTTTTGCGCCTGTTCGGGGTCAATGACCCCCAGCAGTTGATCTTTTTTGACCTTATCGCCGATGTTCACCGGCAAGGTTTTTAACTGTCCACTGACCTGCGCCCCGACATCGACCTTGCGCAGCGCATCAAGCTTGCCGGTCGCCAGCACGTTTTGCTGCAGGTCGCCTTTACGAACAATCATCGTCTGATATTGCGGTAATGGCGCGTTCAATGTACGCCACACCCAGCCTCCCGCCAGAACCACCAGCACGGCGATCGCGATGTAACGCTTTTTGCCTTTTCCCTTCAGGTTCATAAAAATTCCAGATAATAGAGTCCGGCGGTGATTGTATCTAAACATTTCATCAACAAAACACTTCTTTTACTCCCAAATCATTCATCCGTTGCATAAATATTGAGAAATGTTCTGCTGGAATATCGGGTAATTAATTAATAAATACCAGGCTTCCAATGTCTCTCATCGCTGACGCTCCGCACGATACCGATCTGCCTCAACCGAAATCAGGTTGGGATTTGTTTCACCTGCTGAGAAAAGGTCTGTTAACGCCAGGACTCGCGTGGCAGAACCCGGCCTACCGCCGTAAATTCATGCTCCGTTCTCTGGCGACCCCCTTTTCGACCAAACAGCTGCTGGACTCTCTGGCGAAGCAGCCGCGTCTGATGCAGATGCTGAAAGTGCAGCCGGGCCTGCCATGCCGCCTGCATCGCCCGTGGTTATCGATGAACATGCAGCGTCAGAGCACAATCGATGCGCTGAACTGGCACTACCAGACCATGGGCCAGCGTTTACCAGCACAGGTGCTGAACGGCTCTCTGAGCAAAGCGGGAATTACGCTCGCCACCCTGACCGGCCGCGATGAGCAGAGCTTCGCAATTCGCCTGCTCACCGACGCGATGCGGGATAAAGAAGGTGAAGCCACGCTGATTTTCTGCGACAGCGAAAATACCGTGCTCGCAGAAATGACCTTTACCCTGTGCCAGTTTGACGGCAAGCACACGATGTATATCGGCGGGATGCAGGGGGCGAAAGCACACGTGTCGCATGAGCTGATTCAGGTCGCCACGAAATCCTGTAACGGACTTTTTCCAAAGCGCCTGCTGGTTGAAACGGCGATGATCGTCGGCAAACAGCTTGGCGTGGAATCCATCCGTGCCGTCAGCAATGAAACGCACATCTATCGCAGCATCCGCTATCGCAAGAAGAAGCAGGATAAGCTACACGCCGACTACAACAGCTTCTGGGAATCCCTGGGCGGCAACATTGACGGTCACGGTGATTTTCTCCTGCCGCTGGTGATGGCGCGCAAGCCAATGGAAGAGATTGCCAGTAAGAAACGTTCGGAATACCGCCGTCGCTACGAGCTGCTCGACAGCCTGCAGGCGCAGACCGAGCAGCTCTGCGCTCATCCGTACTAATCCGCTCTCCCGCGGGCAAGCCACAGCACGCGGGAAAACATTTTCTTCAGCAGGGTCGGCACAGCATCCACCCCGCGATGCCCTGCCTCCATCGCCACCTCAATGGCCAGATCCGGTTTCGATGAGCGGTGAATCGCTTTGGTGATCACTCGCCGCATGTTCATCGGAATAGTGTCCGGTAGCTGCGCGACCCGGTGATAGACATCATCAAACCCCTGGCGGTACAAGAAATGCTCCATGTCCATGGCGGGCAGCGTGGTCAAATGATGATGCTCAAGCTCCCGGTCGTTATTCAGCAGACTACGCACCGTGGCGGCATATTTTTTCCCTGCCTCATCGCCATCCACCAGGACATGCCACTCAATCCCCATCCGTCGGGCAAACTTAATGAGCGGCTTGAGGCCTGACTGAGCGAACTCAATCACCTTGATCCCTTCTGCATCGAAATGGTGGCCGCACTGGCGCGCAAATTCGTTAATCACCCAGGTTTCGGTCTCCCCCTCCACCAGCAGCCAGCAGCGGGAAAACAGCGAGGAGGCGCGGTTAAAACGAATATGGAAGGCAATACGCCGCCCGTCCTCCGCGCTGAGTCCTCCCGGCCCCAGACGCCAGGCGGAAACGCGCGACGAGTCGCGCACCAGACGACAGACATGCTCCACGGGCGTCATCGACAGGATCTCGCCGGAGTTGGTGGTGCTCACCCGCTGCAGCGGCAGCAGGTTAAGTAAATTCCAGGCTACCGACAGCATAATGGGGTGCAGGCGGGTTTCCGGATCTTCCACCAGCAGCAGCGGCCTCGCGTCTCTATCCAGCCGAATCGTGCCTTTGGCCTGTAGTAACGTGGCGAACAGCCCAAGGAGGATCACCCGATGGCTGCGGCCGCCCGGCTTGTCGATCATGCGGTTGATGATATCGAGATAGCGCCAGCTGCGCTGCTCATCGTGAGAACGACGGCGCATCAAACGGTGGCGTGATTCGGTGCTCCCCTGTTCGGAGAAATAGTGCTCCAGCAGTTGCACCATCGCCGACAACCCCTGGCGAATCTGTCCATCGGTTAAATTTTGCGGGCTGGTGACCAGCTCACGCGAGAGAAAATCGAGCTGACGCGCGGTTATCTCGATGTCCGGCACGAGCGGCACCGTACCGTTGCGGATACGCCGCATAAAGCGCGCGTCGCGCAGACGCAGGACCGGCATCAGCCGCACCAGGTGCTGGGCGAGATTGTCGATATCGTCAAGCTCCAGCGCTTCCCCTTCGCTGTTGATAAAGCTGCGCAGCGTCATCACACTGCCATCTTCAGCAAGCTCGCCTTCAAGACGGTAGAAAATGCGCTGAAAGCCATCGTCGCAAGGCACCCAGCCGTCTGCCAGCGGGCGATAGCGGCGCACCCGGTGGCGTCCGGGCTCCAGTTCGCGGAAGGTAAGGACGATATGCAGATGGTGTTCGCGGCCCTGGAGGTCGCCTGGCGGGAACCAGAAATCCTCGCGGACAAAATGATAAAGATCGGGCTCCGGCGACAGCAGCAGCGTCAGCGCGTCCAGCAGACTGGACTTACCCCAGGCGTTCTCCCCTATCAGGACATTGTTCTGCTCCAGCATTAACGACATCCGGTTGATTCCGCGAAACCCGACTATTTCCACTCTTTCGAGAAGCATACGCCCTCCGCCCGTCAAAATATTCCCTTTCGTTAACAGCAGTATAGAGTATAGCGGGGTCAAATCCTGGACGATACCTGCATTAATGTAATGTTATTGCAAAAAATTTCCGGGCAGAACGACAGCGCATAAAAATAAGTCTGCTAGTAGTTTATCGACTTAATTGTTATTAATTCGAACGGATCTTTGATTATCCCAAATTACTCTATACTGATATCACATCCATTCTGTACAAGGAATAACGGCAAAATCCTTAACATAAATTTATTTATGCAAATTAACTGGTAAAGGGATGCGTTTCGTTCTTAAAATAACGGTTACTTTAATTGTATCGTCATCCCTTTGTGGCGATAAATAAGATCCGGTGCGGGAATACCGTCACCGTTATTTTTTGAGGTGGTTATGTTCAGAAAACTGGCAGCGGAATCCTTTGGTACATTCTGGCTGGTATTTGGGGGTTGCGGTAGCGCCGTCCTGGCGGCAGCGTTTCC
>NZ_JAFAGS010000079.1 GCF_019237635.1 Pluralibacter sp. | reverse complement strand
GATGGTGAAAGGGGCGTCAATCTATAACCCGTGGCGTAACCCGAAACTGGCGCTGGAGCGTCGCAACCTGGTGCTGCGCTTACTGCAGCAGCAGAATGTGATAAACCAGGAGCTGTACGATATGCTGAGCGCCCGTCCGCTGGGCGTGCAGCCGCGCGGCGGCGTGATCTCTCCACAGCCTGCTTTCATGCAGATGGTGCGCCAGGAGTTGCAGGAGAAGCTGGGCGATAAGGTGAAAGACCTCTCCGGCGTGAAGATTTTCACCACCTTTGACTCTGTCGCCCAGGATGCTGCGGAAAAAGCGGCGGTCGACGGTATTCCGGTGCTGATGAAGCAGCGTAAGCTGAGCGATCTGGAAACCGCGATGGTGGTGGTCGACCGCTTTAGCGGCGAGGTCCGCGCGATGGTCGGCGGCGCAGAGCCGCAGTTCGCAGGCTATAACCGCGCCATGCAGGCGCGCCGTTCGATTGGCTCGTTGGCGAAACCGGCGACCTATCTGACCGCGCTGAGCCAGCCGAATACCTATCGTCTTAACACCTGGATCGCCGATGCGCCGATCGGCATTCGTCTGCCTAACGGCCAGACCTGGTCGCCGCAGAACGATGACAAGCGTTTCAGCGGTCAGGTGATGCTGGTGGACGCGCTGACGCGTTCAATGAACGTGCCGACGGTGAACCTGGGGATGTCGTTGGGGCTTGCAGCCGTTACCGATACCTGGCAGAAGCTGGGCGCGCCGAAAGATCAGCTGAACCCGGTACCGGCGATACTGCTCGGGGCGTTGAACCTGACGCCTATCGAAGTGGCGCAGGCATTCCAGACCATCGCCAGCGGCGGCAATCGCGCGCCGCTGTCGGCGTTGCGCTCGGTGATTGCTGAAGACGGGACGGTGCTGTACCAGAGCTACCCGCAGGCCGAGCGCGCCGTTCCGGCGCAGGCGGCCTACATGACGCTGTGGACGATGCAGCAGGTGGTGCAGCGCGGGACAGGCCGTCAGCTCGGCGCCAAGTACCCTGGCCTGCACCTGGCGGGGAAAACCGGGACCACCAACAACAACGTCGACACCTGGTTTGCCGGGATCGACGGTCGTGAAGTGGTGATCACCTGGGTAGGTCGCGACAACAACCAGCCGACCAGGCTGTACGGCGCGAGCGGGGCGATGTCGATTTACCAGCGCTACCTGGCGAACCAGTCGCCGATCCCGCTGGATTTGACGCCGCCGGAAGACATTGTCGATATGGGCGTCGATGACAACGGCAACTTTGTCTGCGGCGGCGGCGGTATGCGTACGTTGCCCGTCTGGACCACAACGCCGGATCAGCTGTGCCAGCAGGGCCAGATGATGCAGCAGCAGACGAATAATCCATTTGCGCCTTCGTCGCAACAACCGCAGCCGCAGCAACCGCCGCAGCAGCAGAATGAGAAGAAAGACGGCGACGGTGTCGCCGGGTGGATTAAAGAGATGTTTGGTAGTAACTGATACTTGCCATGCAGCGAAAAGCCGCTTCACGATGAAGCGGCTTTTTTTATCATGATATTTGCATTAATTTTACGTGTTTTTTCTTTGCGGTTTTTTTGTGAATATGCCTTTTATTAATTTAGTTTAATTAAATTGAAATATTAGAATAAATAACGCTTGGTTTTATATTATGGAAACAGCAGGTTATGCATGGATGCGTTGACGTGTCGTTAGCCTCCGTATAGACAAACTAGAGAATTTTCTGATTCAATATAAACAGGAGATTGAATATTGCTGTTAATTATATTTTTGTTTATGGCTAATCATCTTCTGAATTAAATAACGCATTATTTCTTTGTGTGTTTTATACGCGCTGTATGGATTTGATTTATTCATTATTTTAAATAAAGGATTGTTCATGAATAAATATATTGTTTCTTCGTTCCTGGCTGGAAGTGTTGCGGCGATGCTATCGACGTCCGCGTTCTCATCGGCGAATGATTCTGGCACGGTGAATTTCTCCGGAAAAATTGTGGCTGACACCTGTACGATTAATGTCGATGGCTCAGGGACCAATGCGTCAACCGTGACGTTTGCGGATACCTATCCCTCGGATTATGTTGGCGGTGATGGAGCGATAGGGACGTCAAAACCGTTCAAAATCGAGGTGACAGGGTGCGATCCGCTGGTTGCTAATCTGAACCTTAAGTTCAGCGGTACAACGACGGATGCAGGCTACAAACGTCTGCAAAACGATCTCTTAGGTGCAGGTGATGCCACCAATGTGGGGATTACCGTTAAAAATGACAACGGCGCAAAAGGCGATGTGCTGTTTGACGGCTCGACGCCAGACAGTACGACGGATGTCGCCAACAATACGGACGGCACGACAGCATCGGTTTTTAACTACACCGCGAATGTTATTCAGGTTGGCAGTACGGCACCGACTGCAGGTAAATATGCGGCGTCAGCCACATTTGAGGTCGTTTACCGTTAATTACGTTAAGGGCGGCTGTAGTCTGGCTGCCTTCGTCAGGTTCAATACAAAGATGAACAGAGTATTAAAAGTATTATGCGGATGTTTGATCGCGAGTTGTTGTTCTGCTCAGGCCAGTATTGTTCTTGGCGGTACACGTATTATTTATCCATCCAATAAATCTGAAGTTCAGATTGCGTTAAAGAATAAAGATCAGCATACCCGCTACCTGGTACAAAGCTGGGTTAGCGATATCCATGATGCAAAAGCGCCGTTTGTTATTACCCCGCCTGTTTACAAGTTGCAGGAAAATCGGCAGACGCTTTTACATATTATTTTTACCGGCGATAAAAAAACGTTGCCCAAAGACAGGGAGTCGCTGTTCCTCGCTAACGTAAAGTCGGTTTCAGCGTTGTCTCCTGAGCTGAAAGATAAAAATACGCTGCAATTCGCCATGAAGACGCGGCTCAAGCTGTTCTGGCGCCCGGCACAGCTCAGTGAATCCGATGCGCTGAAGGCCTGGGAGAAAATCACTTTTCGTCGCCAGGGCGCGCAGCTTATCGCCAAAAACCCGACGCCGTTCTATGTCTCTTTTGGTCAGTTATCCGTTGGCGGTAAAGCTGTGTCGGCCGTTGACGCTAAATCGACGCCTGGGGCGCTGACCATGATGGTTGCGCCCTTCAGCGAACAGAACTTCACGTTGCCGCCCTCTGCTAACGGCCCGGTGACCTGGACGGCCATTAGCGATTTCGGCGCGCCGACGCGCCAGCGCCAGCAGGCGTTGTGAATTTCCATGGAAGGAGCGTATGTCCCTGTCATTGCGGTGGTGTTGGTCGGTATTGATGAATGGGGTAGCGCTGGCGTTGCTGGCGCTGTGCCAACCGGCTTGTGCGGAGGACGAATTTAATTTACGAATCCTGGAACTGGACACGCCGCTGGAAAATACCGCTACGCTGAAAAGTTTTATCAGAAATAACGGGCTGCTGCCGGGCAAGTATCCCACCACGGTCATGTGGGGAAAAGCGGTCATAGATAAACGTACCATTACTTACTCGCTGTCGGATGATAAACAACGTCTGATCCCTGTATTGACCAAAGCCGACTTGCGAGAGTTTGGCGTTAAAGTGGACAGCATTCATGGGCTTAATGGCGCTGATGACCGTACCCGGGTTGACGACATTGCTCACTTTATCGATGGCGCCAGATATGACGTGAATCTGGACGATCAAACGCTTTCCCTTGTTATCCCACAGGTTTATCGCGATCAAACCGCGGCGGGAACGATCGATGCCAAATCCTGGGATGATGGCGCGTCTGCCGTCTGGGCCAGCTATCAGCTGAGTGGTTCGCAGCAGCAGTCGAATGCCGGTAAAACAACCTCAACCTGGCTTGGGCTAAATTCCGGTGTGAATCTTGGGGTGTGGCGGCTTCGTAACAATAGTACATGGAGCGATTCTGCCGGGTGGGATGCAATCAGCACGAGTCTGCAACGTGATATCAAAGCGTTAAAAAGCCAGTTAGAAATCGGTCAGACATCGACGAATGGGGAACTGTTCGACAGTGTACAGATGCTCGGCATCAAGCTGGAAACTGACACCAGCATGCTTCCACAGAGCCAGCAGGGTTTTGCCCCGGTTGTCCGCGGTATCGCCAACAGCGATGCAAAAGTGACGATCAAACAAAATGGTTACACTATCTATCAGGCAAACGTGCCTCCCGGCCCGTTTGAGATTCGCGACCTCAGCCAGGTGACGGCAGGCGCGGACCTGGACGTTAGCGTGGAGGAGGCGGATGGCACCGTACGCAGCTTTATTCAGGCCAGCGCGTCGGTACCCATTTTGCAGCGTGAGGGCGCGCTTAAGTACACTTTTTCAGCGGGTAAATTCCGTGGTAATGAGGGTGAGGAGGAGCCCGCATTTGCCCAGGGGACCGTGATTTATGGTTTGCCCTACGGCGTCACGGTGTATTCCGGCGTACTTGGCGCATCGCTGTATCATGCGGCATTAGCGGGTATTGGGGCCGATCTGGGGCGGTTCGGTTCGGCGTCTGTGGATGTTACCGCTGCGCGCACCGTCTTTGACGATGGCCGCGATGATGCGAATGGGCTCTCCTGGCGTACGCAGTATTCCAAAGACATTCCCGAAACCGATACCACCGTGACGCTGGCCAGCTATCGTTATTCGACTTCCGGGTTTTACACCTTTCAGGAGGCTATCGATCAACGTGATAACCATATTGACGATGGCATTTATACCTATCGCCGCGTCAACAATCGTCGTAGCCGCTTGCAGGTTAATTTATCTCAGAGTCTTGGAAACCTGGGGTCAGCGTACCTTAACGCCTACCAACAGGATTACTGGGATATGAACGGGCATGAGCGCAGCGTCAGCGCCGGGTTTAGCTCCAGCTGGCGGGATATTTCCTGGTCAGTGAGCTACGGCCTGACCAGAACGCCGGATGCGGATGATGACCGGCAGATAGCCTTCTCGGTCAATATTCCCCTGTCGCATTGGCTGGCGAACTCATGGGCAACCTACAGCGTGAACACCTCAAGCGGTGGTTACACTTCGCACCAGGTTGGGATCGGCGGAACGGCGCTTGACGACAATAACCTCAGCTACAACCTCCAGCAGAGCTACACCAGCAATAATACCGGCTATGGCGCGAGCGTCTCTGGCCGCTATCGCGGTTCGGCAGGGGAGTTGGGGATGGGTTACAGCTACAGCGGCGATAACAAGCAGTGGAACTACAGCGCGCAGGGTTCCGTTGTCGCCCATCAGCATGGCGTCACTCTCGGTCAGACGGTACGCGATGCGTTCGCCATTGTGCATATTGCCGACGGCGATAACGTGAAAGTGCAAAACGGGCGCGGTATTTACACCGACCGTTATGGCAACGCGATTGTGCCCATGCTCACCACCTATCGGCATAACGCGATTACCGTGAATACGCAGGATCGTGAGGATATTGATATTGACGCGGCCACGCAGGATCTCATTCCGACGAAAGGGGCCGCGGTATCGGCCTCCTTCGATG
This sequence comes from Pluralibacter sp., assembly GCF_019237635.1. GTDB lineage: Bacteria > Pseudomonadota > Gammaproteobacteria > Enterobacterales > Enterobacteriaceae > Enterobacter_B. The sequence continues at coordinate 12,995 of NZ_JAFAGS010000079.1, read as the reverse complement.
CGCGAGTCGGGCGGCGGGCGCTCGTCAGCCTGCGTTTTCACGGTAAGGTGATTCCCTTCGGCGCGGTGGTGGCGCTGGACGGTACGACGGCGATTGTGGGTGATGATGGGGAGGTGTATCTCTCCGGCCTTCGTGGGACGGCCCCTTTTCATGTGCAGTGGGGGGAGGGTAACGCAAACCAGTGCGCGGGTACGGTCACGGTGCCGGACGATCGTGAAACAGGCATTTTTAGAACGACAGCAATCTGTCGTTAGGGAGAGTCACAGTGAGTCAGGTTTGTGCGGCGATGAGGATTGCCATTCCCCTCTTTTCACTGGCGGTGTTGGCGGCAGCTTGTCCGGCTTTTGCGGATTGCACGTTTACGGGCGGAAATGATGGGGTGGCGACCTTTCAGGTACCCGCCGTCATCGTACTTGACCCCGATACGCCAGTGGGTACCGTCGTGTATGACGGTAATGTGGAGAGCGATGAGGTGACGCTCCATTGTAGCGGAGCGGATGAACAGATTCGTAAAGGCTATCTCGCGTTAACCGATGCCGATGCTCGCGAAGATGTTCTCCCCGGGGTGTACAAAACCAACGTTCCAGGTATTGGGATCCGCGCGGCGGCATCAACTGAGCGATTTCCCTCCTATATGGAGGAAGATATCGTCAGGCCCTGGAACTATGTGGGAAAGAGACACGGTTCTACGTCCGCAACGGCAACGTTTCGTGCGGTGGCACAGTTGGTGGTGATTGGTAACGTTCAGGATGGCTATCTTGATACCTCACGCTTAACGGCGCAGGAGATGCTGGGTGGGACCGTAATCGGCGAAATGCGTTTTTCTCCCGCCAGCGTACACATCTCAACCAATACTAACACCTGCAATCTGGTGGATAAAAACATCTATGTTCCTTTAAAAACCGTGAATACGCAGGATTTTAACGGCCAGTATTCAGACATACTTACCGACAGCAATTTCAAAATTGAAATAACAGATTGCGCCGCAGGAACGCGGGTCGACTATCAGTTTAAAAGCGCGGGTTCAACGGGGGTAACGAACGGTAATATCCTGGCGATTGCCGGTGGCGATCTGGCGGCCAGTGGGGTCGGTATTCAGATCCTCGATAAAAACGATGCCGTGATTAATTTCGATCAAGAATACAACGCCATTAGCAGCGCCAGTGATAAAGAGCCGGTAGACATTCCGCTCAAGGCGCGCTACGTCAAAACCGGGGACGTTAAGGCCGGTAAAGTCGATTCCGTCGCGACTTTCGAGGTGTATTACCGCTAATCTCAACAACCTGTAACATTATTCTGACGCTATTAACCCCTGATTTTCATCTGGTCATTTCTTAATCCCTTAACGCTTACAGGGACGCATATCGCTTGCTATGCGTCCCGCGTTTCGTCTACCATCACATGCTTATAAGAATAATTCTCGTTTACTTTATCATTTGATCATCAGAGAAAATCATGGCGCGTCCTCAAACTGCTCAGCCAGTGAATACCTCGCTGCGTAAACTTGCCGTCATTGTCGCCACGGCGATTAGCGGCCTGTCCGTGTCTGCTCTGGCAGCCGAACAACCCACAGAAGAAACCATTACCGTTACCGCCGCGCCGACCGTGCAGGAAAGCGCGTGGGGCCCGGCGGCGACGATCGCCGCAAAACATACCGCGACGGCGACCAAAACCGATACTCCGATTGAAAAGACCCCGCAGTCTGTGTCGGTGGTGACGCGTGAAGAGATGGATACGCATCAGCCCGCATCGGTGAAAGAAGCGCTGGGATATACGCCAGGGGTTACCGTCGCGACGCGCGGTGCCTCTGATACGTATGATGCGGTGAAAATTCGCGGTTTCGGCTCCGTTAACCAGAACAACTATCTGGACGGCCTGAAGCTGCAGGGCGATTTTTACAATGAAGTGATTATTGACCCCTACATGCTGGAGCGCGTTGAACTGATGCGCGGCCCGACGTCGGTGCTGTACGGAAAAAGCAGTCCGGGCGGGATTATCTCGATGGTCAGTAAACGCCCGACCACCGAACCGCTCAAAGAAGTCCAGTTCAAAATGGGTACCGACAACCTGTGGCAAACGGGTTTTGACTTCAGCGATGCTATCGACGACGCGGGCGAGTGGTCCTACCGTCTGACCGGCGTGGCGCGTTCAAACGACGACCAGCAGCAGTTCGCCAAACAGAAACGTTACGCCATCGCGCCGTCGTTCTCATGGCGCCCGGATGACAACACCGATTTCACCTTCCTGTCTAACTTCCAGGACAGCCCGGAAACCGGCTATTACGGCTGGCTGCCTATGCAGGGTACCGTTATACCGCTGGCGAACGGTAAGCACCTGCCGACGGACTTCAACGAAGGCGCGCCGAATAACACCTATTCCCTGTCGCACAAGATGGTGGGTTACAGCTTCGACCATGCGTTCGACGACACCTTTACCGTGCGCCAGAACCTGCGCTATGTCGAATCTAAAACCGCCCAGAAAAACGTCTACGGTACCGGTATCGATCCGAACAACCCGATGATGCTTAATCGCGGCACCGTGGTGGATAACGAAAAGCTGCATAACTTTGCGGTAGATACTCAGTTGCAAAGCACATTCTCAACCGCAGCCGTTTCGCACACGCTGCTGACCGGGGTGGATTTCCAGCAGATGCGCAATGACATTAACGCCACCTTCGGCACCGCGCCGCCGCTGGATCTGAGTAACCCGGACTACAGTGATTATGATTTTGGTTCTGCGGCGCCTTATCAGCAGAACAAACAAAAGCAGACCGGTATCTATGTTCAGGACCAGGCGGAGTGGAACCAGTTTGTGCTGACGGTGGGGGGGCGCTACGACTGGTTGACGCAATCTACCCGTGCTTACCAGGCGAACAACTACACCGAGCGCGACGACAACCAGTTCACCGGGCGCGCGGGTCTTAACTATGTGTTCGATAACGGCATTGCGCCGTACATCAGCTACAGCGAATCGTTTGAACCGAACTCCGGCGCGGATTTCTACGGCAATACCTTTAAGCCGTCGAAGGGCCGTCAGTACGAAGCGGGCGTGAAGTACGTCCCGGGCGATCGCCCTGTCGTGTTAACGGCGGCGATTTACCAGCTGACGAAAACCAACAACCTGATGTCCGATCCGGATCACCTGTACTCGTCCCTCCAGGGCGGTGAGATTCGCTCTCGCGGTCTTGAACTGGAGGCGAAAGCCGCGCTCAGCGCTAACGTGAATTTGACGGCGTCATACACTTACACCGATGCGCAGTACACCGACGATACAACGCTGCAGGGCAATACGCCGGAACAGGTGCCGACCCACATGGCCTCGCTGTGGGGCGATTACACCTTCAACGCCGGTCCGCTGTCCGGGCTGACGGTCGGGACGGGCGGTCGCTATATCGGCTCTTCCTGGGGCGATCCGGCCAACACCTTTAAGGTGGCCAGCGCAACCATCGTGGATGCGGTCGTGAAGTACGATCTGGCGCGTGTCGGCATGGCGGGTTCAAGCGTTGCGCTGAACGTCAACAACCTGTTCGATCGCGATTATGTCGCCAGTTGCTTTGCCACCTACGGCTGCTTCTGGGGTGCGGAGCGTCAGGTGGTTGCCACCGCAACTTTCCGTTTCTAATCTTTTAAACGGGCGCGGCTTGCCGCGCCCGGCATCAGGCGGACCGCTATGCAGGACTCTTCGATCCCATCTGAAACCACTTTTTCGCTTCGCAACGTCGCCTTCCACGTGCCTGGCCGTACGCTGCTGCATCCGCTGTCGCTGACCTTTCCTGCAGGTAACGTCACTGGGCTGATTGGCCATAATGGCTCGGGTAAATCCACGTTGCTGAAAATGCTCGGACGTCACCAGTTGCCGTCGGAAGGGGATATCCTGTTGGACGGACAGCCGCTGGACGGCTGGAGCAGCAAAGCGTTTGCCCGCAAGGTCGCCTACCTGCCGCAGCAGTTGCCTGCGGCGGAGGGGATGACGGTGCGCGAGTTGGTGGCGATTGGCCGCTACCCGTGGCACGGCGCGCTGGGACGTTTTGGCGTCGCCGACCGGGAAAAAGTCGACGAGGCGATTACGCTGGTCGGCTTAAAGCCGCTGGCGCATCGTCTGGTCGATAGCCTCTCGGGCGGCGAGCGGCAGCGGGCGTGGATCGCCATGCTGGTGGCCCAGGACAGCCGCTGCCTGCTGCTTGACGAGCCGACCTCCGCGCTGGATATCGCCCATCAGGTTGACGTGCTGGCGCTGGTGCGCCGTTTAAGCCAGCAGCGCGGGCTGACGGTTATCGCCGTATTGCATGACATCAACATGGCGGCGCGTTACTGCGACTACCTGGTGGCGCTGCGCGGCGGCGAGATGATTGCAAAGGGGTCGCCGGAAACGCTGATGCGCGGCGAAACGCTGGAGCAGATTTACGGTATTCCGATGGGGATCCTGCCGCATCCGGCAGGGGCTGCGCCGGTCAGTTTTGTCTATTAAGGGATAACGCTCTGTGATTAGCCGCCGACGTTTACTGACGGCTTTGGCGCTCTCGCCATTGCTCTGGCAGATGCCGCGCGCGCAGGCGGGCGCGGTAAACCCGCATAAGGTAGTCGCGCTGGACTGGCTGCCCGTTGAGCTGCTGCTGGCGCTCGGCGTCACGCCCTATGGCGTTGCCGATTTACCCAACTACCGGTTGTGGGTTAACCAACCGTCGCTTCCGGCGTCGGTGATTAACGTTGGCCTGCGCACTGAACCCAACCTTGAACTGCTTACGCAAATGCAGCCCTCGTTTCTGGTCTGGTCGTCAGGATATGGCCCTTCGCCGGATAAATTCACCCGGATTGCCCCAGGCGACGGCGTGACCTTCAGCAACGGCGTCAATCCGCTCGCCACCGTGCGTGAGTCGCTGATAACACTGGCGCAGCGGTTAGGACGGGAAGCACAGGCGCAGCGCCATCTGAGCGATTTCGACCGCTTTATTGAACAGCGCCGGGCGAATTTTTCCCGCCCGCACCGCCCGCTGCTGCTGGTCAGCCTGCTTGATGCCCGCCATATGTTGGTATTTGGCAGAAACTGCCTGTTCCAGCCTGTGCTGGATGCGTATGGGCTGGTCAACGCGTGGCAGGGGAAAACCCATTTCTGGGGCAGCGACGTGGTGGGTATCGACCGGTTAGGCGATTTTAAGGATGTTGATGTGCTCTGCTTCGATCACGGCAACGAGCCTGAAATGCAAAAACTGATGGCAACGCCGCTGTGGCAGGCGCTGCCGTTTGTTCGCCAGCAACGTTTTCAGCGCGTACCGGCCGTCTGGTTTTATGGCGCGACGCTGTCGGTGATGCATTTTGTCCGCCTGCTGGAGCAGGCGCTGGGGGAAAGGTCATGAGATCGCGAATGGCGCCTTTGCCGGCGCTGCTGTTGCTCGCCCTGCTGGTCGCCGCCGCCGGACTCTGCTGGCATAACCTGAACGTGGCGCTGCCGCGCACGCAGTGGCGGCAGGCGTTCTGGCAGCCGGATGTCGACCACATCGCGCAAATGATTTTTCACTACAGCCTGCTGCCGCGGGTGGCGGTCTCTTTGCTCGTCGGCGCAGGGCTTGGGCTGGTCGGCGTGCTGTTTCAGCAGGTGCTGCGCAACCCGCTGGCGGAGCCGACCACGCTCGGCGTGGCCACAGGCGCCCAGTTGGGCATCACCATTACCACACTGTGGGCGATACCCAGCGTGCTGAGTACGTCGTTCGCCGCGCTGGCGGGAGCCTGCATTGTCGGCGCGCTGGTGTTCGGCGTTGCCTGGGGCAAACGGCTGTCGCCGGTGACGCTGATTCTGGCGGGGCTGGTGGTGAGCCTGTACTGCGGCGCAATAAACCAACTGCTGGTTATTTTTCACCACGACCAGTTGCAAAGTATGTTCCTGTGGAGCACCGGCACGCTGACGCAAACCGACTGGCAGGTGGTGCGGCAGCTGTGGCCGCAACTGCTCGGCGGCGCCATGCTGACCTTACTGCTGCTGCGCCCGCTGACGCTGATGGGGCTTGATGACGGCGTGGCGCGCAATCTGGGGCTGGCGCTGTCGCTGGCCCGGCTGGTGGTGCTTACGCTGGCTATCGTGATGAGCGCCCTGCTGGTCAACGCGGTGGGGATTATCGGCTTTATCGGCCTGTTTGCGCCGCTGCTGGCGAAAATGCTGGGGGCGCGGCGCCTGCTGCCAAGGCTTGTGCTGGCGCCGGTTATCGGCGCGTTGATCCTCTTGCTCTCCGACCAGATGATTCTTTGGCTCGCTCAAGTCTGGAGGGAGGTCTCCACTGGCTCGGTGACCGCGCTGATTGGCGCGCCGCTGCTGCTGTGGCTGTTGCCGCGTCTGCACAGCATCAGCGCCCCGGCGATGGACGCGGGCGATAAGGTGGCGGCCGAGCGCCAGCACATCCAATGGTGGTCAGCGTGTGGGGTTGGTCTGCTGCTGCTGACCGTCGCAATCGCGCTTTCCTTCGGGCGCGCTGAGCATGGCTGGTTCTGGGCGTATGGTGAAGAGCTTGATGCGCTGCTGGAATGGCGAGGGCCGCGCATGATGACGGCGCTGACCGCCGGGATGATGCTGGCGGTGGCGGGCTGTATGATTCAGCGTCTGACCGGCAACCCGATGGCCAGCCCGGAAGTGCTGGGCATCTCCTCCGGCGCGGCGTTCGGCGTGGTGCTGATGCTGTTTTTTGTACCAGGAAACGCCTTTGTCTGGTTGATGCCTGCGGGCAGTGTGGGCGCGGCCGTCACGCTGCTCGTCATTCTACTTGCCGCCGGGCGCGGCGGTTTTTCACCGCAGCGGATGCTGCTTGCCGGGATGGCGCTCAGCACCGCGTTCACTATGCTGCTGATGATACTGCAGGCCAGCGGCGACCCGCGGATGGCACAGATCCTGACCTGGCTTTCCGGCTCGACGTATGACGCCTCCTGGGGGCAGGCGCTACGGACCGGTGCGGTGATGATCGTGCTACTGGCGCTGGTGCCGTTGTGCCGTCGCTGGTTGACGATACTGCCGCTCGGCGGGGAAGCGGCGCGTGCGGTCGGTATCGCGCTGACGCCGACGCGCGTTGGTCTGCTGCTGCTGGCGGCCAGCCTGACGGCGACGGCGACCATGACCATCGGTCCACTGAGTTTTGTGGGATTAATTGCGCCGCATATCGCCAGGATGACCGGCTTTCGGCGGACGATGCCGCATATGGTGATGTCGGCGTTGATGGGCGGGATACTGCTGGTGTTTGCCGACTGGGGCGGACGGATGATGCTGTTCCCGTACCAGATCCCGGCAGGGCTGCTGTCGACCTTTATCGGCGCGCCATACTTTATTTATCTGTTAAGAAAGCAGAACCGATAAAAACGCCCGGCGGGTCATGCTCGCCGGGCGTAAAGACTCAGAGTTTAGCAAACGCCCGGCGTGCGGCATCAATGGTGCTATCGATATCGGCTTCGCTGTGCGCGACAGACATAAAGCCGGCTTCAAACGCGGACGGCGCAAGGTAGACGCCTTCTTCCAGCATCAGATGGAAGAAACGCTTGAAGCGCTCGACGTCGCATTTCACCACGTCCTGGTAGCAGGTGACCGTTTTGGCATCGGTAAAGAAGATGCCGAACATCCCGCCGACGTTATTGACCACCAGCGGAATACCCGCTTCTTTCGCGGCTTCCAGCAGGCCTGCGGCCAGTTGATTGGTCAGTTCGGTCAGCGTTTCATGAATACCCGGCTGAGCGACTTCGGTCAGGCAGGCAAAACCAGCAGCCATGGCGATCGGGTTGCCGGACAGCGTACCGGCCTGATAAACCGGCCCGGTCGGCGCCAGCGCTTCCATCACGTCTCTGCGTCCGCCGAAGGCGCCCACCGGCATACCGCCGCCGATGATTTTGCCAAGGCAGGTCAGGTCAGGCACCACGTCGTAGTAGGACTGGGCGCCCGCCAGCGCGACGCGAAAACCGGTCATCACTTCGTCGATGATCAGCAGCGCGCCGAATTCGTCGCACAGCGCGCGCAGACCAGGCAGGAAATCCGGCTGCGGCGGGATGCAGTTCATGTTACCTGCGACCGGCTCAACGATGATGCAGGCGATATCCTGCGGATACTGCTCAAAGGCCGCACGAACAGAAGCCAGATCGTTATAGGTGCAGGTCAGGGTATGTTTCGCGAAATCCGCCGGTACGCCCGGGGAGTTCGGCTGGCCCAGCGTCAGGGCGCCGGAGCCTGCTTTCACCAGCAGGCAGTCGGCATGGCCGTGGTAGCAGCCTTCGAATTTGATGATTTTGTCACGGCCGGTAAAACCGCGCGCCAGGCGGATAGCGCTCATGGTCGCTTCGGTACCGGAGTTCACCATGCGCACCATATCCATGGTCGGCACCAGTTCGGTGACCAGCGCCGCCATTTTGACTTCCATTTCGGTCGGCGCGCCAAAGCTTAAGCCGCGCTGCGCCGCTTCAATCACCGCGTTGCGGATGGCCGGATGGTTATGGCCCAGCACCATTGGGCCCCAGGAGCCGACGTAATCGATGTAGGCTTTGCCGTCGACGTCATACAGATACGCGCCGTCGGCACGTTCGATAAACAGCGGTGTGCCGCCGACGCCGGTAAAAGCGCGGACCGGCGAGTTGACGCCGCCGGGGATAAGTTCGCGCGCCGCGCTGTAGAGATGTTCTGATTTGCTCATTGCGAGGGTCCTGGTTCGTAGAAAGCGTGTTAGCCAACTATTCTAAATTATTCTCAGAAAGTTATGAAAGTTTTGCCCAATTGAAACAATGCGAAAACGACAAGTATTTTTTGGCGACGTCTTGCGCCACGCTGAGTACAATGTTTTTTTGTGATTTGTATTACCAATAAATGATACGGGCATGAAAGCAGAATCTCCTTCTTTTGAATCACAGCAAATTCTCCGCCTGCGTCGCCGCCATGTGGTGCGCCACCTTTTGAATCGCGATAAAACGCCGCTGGCGATTTTATTGATGGCCGCGCTCGTCGGCACGCTGGCCGGACTGGTCGGGGTGGCCTTCGAAAAAGCTGTAAACGGGGTGCAGAACTGGCGCCTCGGTTCACTGGCGCACGTCGCCAACTATGATGTTATCGTCTGGCCGCTGGCGTTTATTCTCTCCGCGCTGCTGGCGATGGTCGGGTATTACCTGGTGCGCCGTTTTGCCCCGGAAGCCGGTGGCTCGGGCATCCCTGAAATTGAAGGGGCCCTGGAAGAGCTACGTCCGGTGCGCTGGTGGCGGGTGATCCCGGTGAAATTTATCGGCGGGATGGGTACCCTTGGCGCCGGTATGGTGCTGGGACGGGAAGGACCCACGGTACAGCTTGGCGGTAATGTTGGTCGGATGGTGCTGGATCTGTTCCGAATGCGCAGCGCCGAGGCGCGCCATACGCTGCTGGCGACCGGTGCCGCGGCGGGACTGGCGGCTGCATTTAACGCGCCGCTGGCCGGGATCCTGTTCATCATTGAGGAGATGCGCCCGCAGTTTCGCTACAACCTGATCTCCATAAAGGCGGTGTTTACCGGCGTGATTATGTCGAGCATTGTCTTTCGGGTGTTCAACGGCGAATCGCCGCTGATTGAGGTCGGGCAACTGGCGAATGCGCCGGTCAATACGCTGTGGCTGTATCTAATCCTCGGGATGGTGTTTGGCTGTTTTGGGCCGTTGTTTAATATGCTGGTGCTGCGCACCCAAGATCTGTTTCAACGCATCCATGGCGGCGACATCAAAAAATGGGTGCTGATCGGCGGTCTGATTGGCGGCCTGTGTGGCGTTCTCGGGCTTATCCAGCCTACGGCGGCGGGAGGCGGTTTTAACCTGATCCCCATTGCTGCCGAAGGGAATTTCACCATCGGCCTGCTGCTGTTCATTTTCTTCGCCCGCGTGATTACCACCTTATTGTGCTTCTCTTCCGGCGCGCCGGGCGGTATTTTTGCGCCAATGCTGGCGCTTGGGACGCTGCTCGGGACTGCCTTCGGCATGGCGGCAGCGGCCTGGTTTCCGGCCTACCATTTGGAAGCGGGGACGTTTGCCATCGCCGGGATGGGGGCATTGCTTGCCGCCTCTTTGCGTGCGCCGTTAACGGGGATCATCCTGGTGCTGGAGATGGCGGATAACTATCAGCTCATTTTGCCAATGATTATTACCTGTCTGGGTGCGACGCTATTGGCGCAGTTTCTCGGCGGTAAGCCGCTCTATTCTACGATCCTGTCCCGCACGCTGGCGAAGCAGGATGCCGAACAGGCACAGAAAGCAAAACAAGAAGCCGGGGAGAATACTTGAACGAAATAGTCGGGTATTAGATAATGGCTCAAAAGATCGGGTTATTCTTTAACCGGGTTGAAGAATCAACGGGAGTAAGAAATGAGTGATGACGTAGCGCTGCCGCTGCAGTTTACTGATGCCGCAGCCAATAAAGTAAAGAGCCTGATCGCGGATGAAGACAATCCGAACCTGAAATTGCGTGTGTATATCACCGGTGGTGGTTGCAGTGGTTTCCAGTACGGTTTCACCTTTGACGACCAGATTAACGACGGCGATATGACTATCGAGAAACAGGGCGTCGGTCTGGTTGTTGACCCGATGAGCCTGCAGTATCTGGTGGGCGGCGCGGTCGATTACACCGAAGGCCTGGAAGGTTCGCGCTTTATCGTGACCAACCCGAACGCGAAAAGCACCTGCGGGTGTGGCTCTTCATTCAGCATTTAACGCTGCTGTATTGACCAAAAAGCCGTGTTTGTAAGCACGGCTTTTTGCTATCGACCATTATCATCCAGCGCAAATGTCGGCAGCTTCAGGTGCCAGCGGATAGCCGCAAGACGGATGCACAGCGTCACTATCATGCCGAGCATCGCGGCGTTTTCCAGCGGTATGCCAAAGGTATCGTGCGCGGTGGCGTGGGCAATCCCCCCGATAATACAGGCGGTGGCGTAGATTTCCGTTCGCAGAATCATCGGAACTTCACGCGCCAGTACGTCGCGGATAATTCCGCCGCCGACCCCGGTGATGACCCCCATGCAGATAGCGACCAACGGGCCGCTACCGGCGATAAAGGCTTTGTTGACCCCAATTCCCACGAAGACCGCCAGCCCCACGGCGTCGAGCACGGGCAACATCCACTTCGGCAAACGGCGCGGCTGACGGACCAGCAAAATCGTCAGCATGCTGGTGACCATCGCGACGACCAGATCGGTAGGATCTTTCACCCAAAATACCGGGCCATTGGCCAGCGCCATATCGCGGATAGTACCGCCGCCGACGGCGGTCACGACGCCGAGCACCAGCACACCGAAAGGATCCATGCGGAGTTTTCCGGCCAGTAAGACGCCGGAGATAGCAAATACGGCTGTGCCAACAATATCCAGCCAATAGACAAGCATCGTTGCGTTTCCCGTTAGTTAACCTGCGCCAGCGCAGAACAGAGTTGTTTCGCGGCGAGGATAATACGTGGGGACGCGCGTTCAAACCAGTCAGTATTTAGCGCAATAACCGGAATCGTGAGCTGGTCGCCCCAAAACTGCTTAACATGTGCGACGTCGTTGCTATCGCCTGCGGTCACAATGACCTGCGGATGGCGCGCCAGCACCTGTTCGCGGCTGATTTGCGGCCAGGGCACCCGACTGTCGGCAAAAACGTTTTCTCCGCCGCACAGGCGCAGAATCTCGTTCTGAATCGAATCATTATTGCTGGTAAAGAGCGGATTCGTACCGAACTGCAGGAAAACACGCTTTTTGGGCGTTTGCGCATAGCGGGTTTTCAGCGTTTCATATTCCTGAAGCAGGGACTGGGCCGCCTGGCGCGCTTTTTGCGGCTCCGGGCTCCAGACCGCCAGCTGGCGCAGCATGTCGGCAATTTGCTCAATACGGCTGGTGTCTACCCACAGGACTTTGATGCCGAGCGACGTCAGCTGGTTAACCTGCCGCTCGGCGTTGCCGCCGCGCCAGGCCAACACCACGTCAGGCTTCAGCGCCACGATGCGTTCGAGGTTGATTCCCTGCCAGCTGGCGACTTGTTCAATGTGTGCCGCCTGCGGGGGGTAATCGGAAAAACTGCTGATGCCGACGGGCGTAATACCGGCGGCGAAGGCAATTTCGGTGTTGGCGGGGGAGAGTGTGATAACCCGCGGCGCGGCAAACAGCCACGCCGGGAGCAGCAGCAACAGGGCAAGAACGCCCCGCAAACGCCGGTTACGCATGCGCCAGTTTCTGCACCAGCGTCTCAACCATCAGGCTGGACTGCTTCGCGGCAATGGCGAGGAATTCGTCGAAGCTCAGGTGCGACTGCTGGTCGGCAACGTCAGAGATGGCGCGAACCACGACGAACGGGACGCCGAAGTTGTGGCAGACGTGAGCAATGGCGGTGGCTTCCATTTCAACGGCAATCGCCTGCGGGAAGTTGTGGCGAATTCTCGCCAGCCCAACGGAACCATTGATAAACGCATCGCCGCTGACGATAAGCCCGCGCACCGCGTTCAGGTTCAGCGCTTTGATGCAGCTTTCGGCGGCGTCAATCAGTCTGGCGTCGGCGGCGAAACCTGCCGGGCAGCCCGGAAGCTGACCATATTCGTAACCAAAGGCGGTAACGTCGGCGTCGTGGTAGCGCGCTTCATCGGATACCACGATATCGCCGACTTTCAGCTCTGCCGCCAGCCCGCCAGCGGAACCGGTGTTGATGATGACATCCGGTTTGCAGCGTTCGATAAGCAGGGCCGCGCCCATCGCGGCAGCGACTTTGCCGATCCCTGATTTCAGCAGCGCAACGTCAGCGCCGTTCAGCTGTCCGGTGTAAATTTCGCTACCGCCGATAGTGATGGTCTGACGGTTCTCAATTTTGTCACGCAGCAGCGTCACTTCTTCTTCCATTGCACCAATAATGCCGATTTTCATAGATTTACTCGCGATATGTTAGCTTTAGAGGCATAGTCTATCATGGGACAAGCAATTGCGGACCGGGAGTGGCGATGGCAAAGATCGATTTTCGCAGCAAGATAAACTGGCGTCGGCGTTTCCGCTCGCCGCAAAGCGCGGC
>NZ_JAFAGS010000182.1 GCF_019237635.1 Pluralibacter sp. | reverse complement strand
AGTTTACGCCAGCATGTCTTTGTCGATGCCCAGGCGCTTCATTCGCGAAAGCAGGGTGGTGCGCTTGAGACCCAGACGTTGCGCGGCGCCTTTCGGTCCGGCGACCACGCCGTTGGTCTCTTTCAACACCCGCAGAATTTGCTGCGCCTCGTCTTCGCCATCGAGCGGTTTCTCCGCCGCCAGCATCGGCGTTTCAGTTTCGACGCTGATTTCCGGCAGCGAAAGTTGCAGTACGCTACCCCGGGTCAGGAGCACCGCCCGTTCAATCACGTTTTCCAGTTCGCGGACGTTGCCCGGCCACGCCATACGGCTCAGAGCGCGCAGAGTTTCCGCCGGAATACTGTCGATTTGCCGACCGAGACGGCGGGCGATTTTGGTGGTAAACGCCTTCACCAGCAGGGGAATGTCATCCGGCCTTTCGCGCAGTGGCGGCAGATGGATCGGAAACACGTTCAGGCGGTAATAGAGATCGCTGCGAAACTCGCGATCCGCCACCATTTTTTTCAGATCCCGGTTCGTGGCGGCGATCAGACGGACGTCGGTCTGGATGAGCTTATTGCTGCCAAGACGCTCAAACTCCTGCTCCTGCAGAACGCGCAGCAGCTTTGGCTGTAGCTCAAGCGGCATATCGCCGACCTCATCGAGAAACAGCGAGCTTTTATCCGCCAACTCAAAGCGGCCGACGCGCAGCGCGCTGGCGCCGGTAAAGGCACCGCGATCGTGACCGAAGAGGTCGCTTTCCAGCAGGCCTGCCGGCATGGCCGCACAGTTCATTTTCACCATCCGGCGGCCGTTGCGCCCGCTAAGATTATGGATGGCGCGGGCGATCAGCTCTTTACCGGTGCCAGTTTCACCGAGGATCAGCACCGTACTGTCGCTCTGGGCCACCATCTCCACCTGTTTAAGTACGCTGTACATCGCCTCGCTACGGCCAATGATTTCGCCAAATTCGCTGTCGACGTTGTTCAGTTGTTCGGTCAGGGCCAGGTTTTCATCGACCAGGCGCTCTTTCAGACGACGGATTTCCTGATAGGCCAGCGCGTTATCCACGGCAATCGACACGCGTTCGGCAATTTGGCGCAACAGTTTGAGGTTGACGGTGTTGAAAACTTTTTCATCGCACTGGGCGAGCTTCAGCACGCCGAGCATTTTGTCGCCCGACATCAGCGGCAACAGGCACAGGGTCTGCGGCTGACTGCCCCAACGGTTAAACAGCATCCGTTCATAGGGCGCAAGCGCATCGTCTTCATGCAGCTTCAGCAGCAGCATCTCTTTGTTTTTAAACACCCGCTCGCTGAGGGTACCGGCTTCGTCGACTTCGCTCTGGTCGTGAACAGGTTTGTTTTCGTCAAGATAATGGCTGGCGTAGATGTTCAGCTTGCCCTTGTGGTTGCTGCGCAACACGATGCTGATGGCATTAATGTTAAAATAGTGGTGGATCTCTTTAGCCACTTCACTTACCAGCTCATCAATATCAAGACGTGACAGCACGGCGTTAGTGATAGCCACCAGAATGCGGAAATTGTCGCGTTCGCGACACAGCAGAGAATAATCGGCGCTGTTGCTGGCTCTGCTCTGGTGCTGCTCGGTGACCACCGCCACAATCTGCGCCAGGGTGTGCAGGCGCTGGCGCTCTTTCCCGGTCCACGGGCGCGCGTCGTTGCGGATAAACTCGCAACCGCCGAAGATGCGGCCTTCTGCGGCGAGCGGCAGAAGGTAATACTGGGAGAAAGGGGAGTACAGCCCGCTTTCCGCCAACTGCGGCCACGCTTCGCTGAACTCATCATGATTGCAGTACAGCGCATCCGGGCGCGACAGCAGGCGGCGTATCGGGCCGTAGGCCAGCCAGGTCTCATCTTCGTACTCGATGGGGGCGCCTGGCTGCGCGCTGGCGTAATAGCGCGCGCGGTGGTTCTCCGGCTGCCAGAGGATGATTGCGGCGCTGTCTGCCAGCGAGGAATGTTTTACCAGCCGGGTCAACACCTCGCTGACGCCCGTCAGGTCGGTCTGCTGTAAAAGCGTCCGGGTGATGTCGAACAGCCCCTGCTGTCCGAGATCGCCCAAGGGGGTATATGACATTGCCATTATCCAAAAATGTTAGCAGATACGCGGCAGCGGCTCGGCGTGAGGCAGCTCAAGCGTGCGCTTCACGCCGTAAATCCCCGCCAGTCGTACGCCGCGGCGCTCGCACACTTCCCCGATAATCGCCGCGTCTCGCCCGAGCGGATGACTATGCAGCCGGGCCAGCACGTCGTCTGCCGCGTCGGCGGAAACGCCGATCACCAGCTTGCCCTCGTTAGCGAAATTCAGCGGATCAAGGCCCAGCAGTTCGCAGACGCCGCGCACCACAGGTTTGACCGGCAAGCGTGCTTCATGCAGCTCAATGCCGCAACCGCTCGCGGCGGCAAACTCATGGGCGACGGCGTTAACACCGCCGCGGGTCGCATCACGTAGCGCCTTAACGCCCGGAATATCGCGCAGCGTCTGGATAAGCGGCGTCAGTACGGCGCAGTCGCTC
Source organism: Pluralibacter sp. (assembly GCF_019237635.1). Taxonomy (GTDB): domain Bacteria; phylum Pseudomonadota; class Gammaproteobacteria; order Enterobacterales; family Enterobacteriaceae; genus Enterobacter_B. Next base: position 18,290 of record NZ_JAFAGS010000182.1, on the reverse strand, counting down.
TGGAGTTCGCCTTCCAGTCCCAGCTGTTCACGCAGGTTCAAAATGGCGGCGCCGTGATCGCCCAGCGTGCCGCTCACCAGCAGCACATCGCCCGCCGTCAACTGTTGCGCGCCCCAGTGAACCGTCGCCGGGATCGCGCCGATCCCGGCGGTATTGATAAACAGCTTATCGGCAGCACCCCGCGGCACCACCTTGGTATCGCCAGTGACGATGGCGATGTTGGCCGCCGCCGCCGTCTGCGCCATGCTGGCGACGACCGTCTCCAGCGTGGCCATGTCCAGCCCTTCTTCCAGAATAAAACCGCAGGACAGGAAACGTGGGATGGCGCCGCTGACGGCGATGTCGTTGGCCGTACCGCAGATTGCCAGTTTGCCGATATCGCCGCCGGGGAAAAACAGCGGGTCGATAACGTAGCTGTCGGTGGAAAACGCCAGCCGGTCTCCGCTGGCCGTTAGCTGGGCGAGGTCAATGCGCGCCTGGTCTTCCTGTTCGGCAAGCCACGGGTTGGCGAAAGCCTGCATAAACAGGTCGTTTATCAGTTGCTGCATCGCCTGGCCGCCGCTGCCGTGCGCTATCTGAATGCTTTTCATGCGTTGTTTTCCTGACGTCGATATTGATACCACGCCGCGCAGGCTCCTTCCGAGGAGACCATCAGCGCGCCGAAGGCGCTTTGTGGGTTGCAGGTCGTGCCAAACAGCGGGCACTGGTGCGGCTTGCAGTGTCCGGTCAGCACGTCGCCGCAGCGCGCGTTAGGGTCATCGCATACGCGTTGCGGCGACGGGCGGAAATGCGCCTCGGCATCAAAATGCTGATAACCGGGGGTCAGATGTACGCCGGAGTCGTTGATAAGCCCGAGACCGCGCCATTCGCTATCGCCGTTGACGGTAAATACCTCGGCGATGGCGGCCTGCGCCAACCGGTTGCCTTCATCTGGCACCACCCGGCGATACTGGTTCTCGACCTGACTGTGACCCGCTATTTTCTGCTCAACGAGCATGCTTACGCCTTGCAGTAGATCAAGGGGTTCGAAACCAGCGACCACCAGCGGGCGTTTATAACGTCCGGCGATGAAACCATAAGCGTCGGTGCCTATGACCATGCTGACATGGCCCGGCGCCAGAAAAGCGTCAATACCGTTATCCGGCTGTTCTAACAGGCTTTGCAGCGTTGGAATGAGCGTGATGTGCTGGCAAAAGAAGAAGAAATTCGTCACGTTTTGCTGACGCGCCTGCTGTAGCGTAATGGCGGTAGCGGGCATGGTCGTTTCAAAGCCCAGGCCGAAAAAGACCACTTTGCGCTGCGGGTTCTGGCGCGCCAGCGTCAGGGCGTCCATCGGCGAGTAAACGACCCGCACGTCGGCGCCCCGCGCTTTTGCCTGCGTCAGCGAACCCTGCCTGCCGGGCACGCGCATCGCATCGCCGAAGGTACAGAAGATGACCTCCGGGTGGCTGGCGATTTCGATACAGGCGTCAATGCGTCCCATCGGCAGCACGCAGACCGGGCAGCCCGGGCCGTGGATAAATTCGATGTTTTCCGGCAGCAACTGGTCTAAGCCGAATTTAAAAATGGCATGGGTATGCCCGCCGCACACTTCCATAATGCGCAACGGAACCTCCGCGCTGTAGGGCAAGTGACTGGCGCGCTCCTGCAGGCTGGCGATAAGCTTCATTACCTGATCCGGGGCGCGGTATTCATCAACAAAGCGCATTATCGCTCCTCGCCGTACAGCAGAGCGCCGACATCCGGCTCGACCTCGAACATGTTTTGCAGCGCCTCAAGGGTATCGCGCGCCTCTTCTTCATTAATTACGCTCATGGCGAAGCCGACGTGAACCAGCACCCACTGCCCGAGGCGTGGCTGGCCGTGCTCATCGGCGGCGCCGACCAGCGTCAGGTCGACGTCGCGTTTGATGCCGTTGACGTCAACTTTCGCCAGTTGGCCGTCAATGGCGCAGATTTGCCCGGGAATGCCTATGCACATCGCTGCGTCTCCAGCCAGTTAAGCCAGGCATCCATCCCTTCGCCGTGGGTCGCGGACACCAGAATGACCTCCAGCGTCGGGTTCACTTCACGGGCGCAGGCGATGCATTTCTCCACGTCGAACTGCAGATACGGCAATAAATCAACTTTGTTCAGCAGCATCAGCGAGGCGGCGGCGAACATGTGGGGGTATTTCAGCGGTTTGTCCTCGCCCTCTGTCACCGAGAGCACGGCGACCTTGTGACGTTCGCCGAGGTCGAAACTGGCCGGACAGACCAGGTTGCCGACGTTTTCAATAAACAGGATGCCATTATCCGCCAGCGGTAGCCTGGGGGCGGCATCGGCAATCATCTGCGCATCCAGATGGCAGCCTTTGCCAGTATTGACCTGAATCGCCGGGGTACCGGTAGCGCGAATGCGGGCGGCATCGTTAATGGTTTGCTGATCGCCCTCAATCACCGCGCATGGCGTTTTTCCTTTCAGGCGCAGCAGGGTTTCCGTCAGCAGGGTGGTTTTACCGGAACCGGGGCTGGAGACCAGGTTCAGCACCAGCTGTTCGCGGGCGGCAAAGCGGGCGCGGTTACGCGCCGCCAACTGGTTGTTTTTATCCAGCACGTCGATTTCCACTTCCAGCATTTTGCGCTGGCTCATTCCCGGCGCATGGGTACCTGCTTCGCCGTGGCCGTAGTGCAGATCGCCTTGCGCCGACTGCTGCGGGCTGAAATCAGATTTTATGGCAGTGATGTGGATAGCCGGGCGTGTTGCCGGGGCGAAGGGCGCGCTGCGAAAGGCCGAGTGCGGGTTGCGCTCATCGCCTTCAATATACCGGTTGCCTTGCGCGCAACCACAGGTGGTACACATAACGGACTCCTGTTACTCGACTTCAATACGTTGGATCTGCAGGCCATCGTCGGCCACGATCCGTAATTCATTGCTCTGGCACTGCGGGCAGCGCCGGACGTGGGAAGAGATCAGATGTACGTACTGCTGGCAGGATGGGCACCAGCACTCCGCTTGCTGTTCCTCTATATGCAAAGTGCTGCCTTCGGCGATCGTGCCGCGACAGACCAGTTCGTAGCAAAACTCAAGCGCCGTGGGCTCTACGCAGGAGAATGCGCCGACTTTCAGCCAGATAGCCGTCACCCGCGATGCGCCGCTGCCGGTCGCTTGCTGTTCCACAATTTCCAGCGCCCGCTGGCAGAGCGTAATTTCGTGCATAACAGTCTCGGTTTCTCACTTTTTATAGCGCTATGCAAATAACAAGCCATTTTTCATTTTATTGATTTAATTGATAAAAAATGATTTCGACATCCTGGTGATGACATTTTTGACGTGGTGTCGCCACAAATGACGGCGACAGGGGGGGGAGGGGAAAAACGCCGATCGTCATAAACGTCGTCACCCTGTCGATGACACGCTGTCAATGCGACGATCTTATTTCAACCTATTGAATTTAATGTTTATTTCTTTATGGCATGAACATTGCTTAGCTGGCGGGAACATTTTATTCAGCGTCAGAGGAATTACCATGAACCGCTTTGTGATTGCGGATCCTCAGTGGTGCATCGGATGCAATACCTGCCTGGCAGCGTGCTCCGATGTCCACAAAGCACAGGGGCTACAGCAGCACCCCAGGCTTGAGATGGTGCGCACGGACGACAGCACGGCTCCCGTCGTGTGTCGCCATTGCGAAGACGCGCCCTGCAAGCGGGTGTGTCCGGTGAATGCCATCTCTTTTGAGGATGGCGGCGTGCAGCTCAATGAGAGTCTGTGTATTGGCTGCAAGCTATGCGGACTGGTCTGTCCGTTCGGTGCGATAACGCCAGCGGGCTCCACGCCGCTCAACGTGCCTGCTCAGTATCAACACGTTGTACCCGCGTCATTGTTAAGCGATGTTCCGGTGAGCCCGGACAACATGAACCCCTTCCTGAGCTGGAATGCAGGCGTTCGCAGCATTGCGGTGAAATGCGATCTCTGCCATTTCCTGCCGGAAGGACCCGCCTGCGTGCGTTCCTGCCCAACCCATGCGCTGCATCTTATCGACCCGCTATCGCTTGATGCTCAGGCAAAACAACGCAGGGCGCAAACGGCATTGTTGATGCCTGAGGTGTTGCCTGGTCTGGGGGAGAATAATTCATGAATTCACTGCATTTGTTGATGTGGTCGCTGGCGTTGTACGTCGTTGGCGGAGTGCTTTCTCTTCTGTTGCAAAGCAACGAGCGGCTCGCCATCCGCGTGGCGGCATGGTCCGCGATAGCGGGAGGGCTGCTGGGTCTTGGCTGCGCGCTGCCGGTGTTATTCAGCGGTGAAACGCTGAACTGGTGGGCGGCAGGTCCGTTCCCGTTCGCCGCCTTTAGCGTTCGTCTGGATAGTCTGGCGGCCTTCATGGTGATGGTCATTTCTCTGTTGGTCACGCTGTGCGCGCTCTACTCCTTGTCCTATATGCAGGAGTACCTGGGCAAAGGGGCGGCGGCCATGGGGTTCTTTATGAACCTGTTCATTGCCTCGATGGTGGGACTTGTGGTGATGGACAACGGTTTCTGGTTCATCATCCTGTTTGAAATGATGTCGCTGGCGTCATGGTTCCTGGTCATTGCCGATCAGAGTGAGGAATCGATTAAGGCGGGATTGCTCTACTTCTTTATCGCGCATGCTGGCTCGGTCCTGATCATGGTGGCCTTTTTCCTGATGTGGCGAGAAAGCGGCAGCCTGGATTTCGATACCTTCCGTCAGTTGCACCTTTCCCCGACAGTTTCCTCGCTGGTATTCCTGCTGGCGTTTTTGGGGTTTGGCGCCAAGGCCGGGATGCTGCCGCTGCACAGCTGGCTACCGCGCGCTCACCCGGCGGCACCTTCTCATGCTTCGGCGTTGATGTCCGGGGTGATGGTGAAAATCGGTATCTTCGGCATCATTAAAGTGGGCATCGATCTGCTGGGCGCCACCGAGAGCTGGTGGGGCGTTGTGGTGTTGGCGTTCGGCGCGGTTTCATCGGTGCTGGGCGTACTTTACGCCCTGGCTGAGCATGATATTAAGCGTCTGCTGGCGTGGCACACCGTCGAGAACATCGGCATCATCCTGATGGGGGTCGGCGTCGGCATGATTGGCATTGCCAGCCATCATCCTCTGCTCGCGGCGGTCGGTCTGCTGGGGGCATTGTTCCATTTACTCAACCATGCCTTGTTTAAAGGGCTGCTGTTTCTCGGCGCGGGCGCGGTGATTTTCCGCGTACATACCCGCGATATGGAGAAGATGGGCGGCCTCGCCAAACTGATGCCGTTGACCGGCGCGGCGTTTTTGATTGGCTGTATGTCTATTTCCGCCTTACCGCCGCTCAACGGTTTCGTGAGCGAATGGTTTACCTATCAGTCGTTGTTCACGCTGAGCCATGATGGCGATTTCGTCACCCGTCTGGCGGGACCGATCGCCATCGTCATGCTGGCTATTACGGGCGCGCTGGCGGCCATGTGCTTCGTTAAAGTCTATGGCATTAGTTTCTGCGGCGGCGCGCGCAGCGAACAGGCGGAGCACGCGCGTGAAGTGCCCTGGCCAATGACGACGGCGATGATCGTGATGGCGCTGCTCTGCGTGGCGCTGGGCGTTGGCGCCTCTTATGTCGCGCCGGTTCTGGCGCAGGTGGCGGTGTCATTAACGCATACGCCGGATCTACAGGTCGCGAACAACCTACTGCTGCAACCGGGTAGCAGTGCGCAGGCGATGCTCTCTCCGGCGATCTCCTTCCTGTTGCTGTTGGCGCTGCCGTTACTGCCGCTGGCGGTATGGTGGGCGCTGCGCGGCGAGCGCGGCGCGTTTCGTCGTCGCGGTGCGCCGTGGGCCTGTGGTTATGGCTGGGAAGAGGCCATGTCCGCGTCTGCCGGTAGCTTTACGCAACCTCTGCGGGTGATGTTCGCGCCGCTCTACCGGATGCGCAAGCAGCTCGACCCCTCCGCAGCGCTGGGCCGTAGTCTGACAAGGGTGACCGCGGGCGCGGCCGCCGTGGAGCCGTTCTGGGACGAGAAAATCATCTGGCCCCTGGTGCGTCTCTTTCAGCGAGCCGGTGCGGGGATACAGCGGATGCAGAGTGGGGATTTCCGCCTGTACTGCCTGTACGTGGTCGTGGCGTTGGTTGTTTTACTGCTGACCGTGGCGCTGTGAGGAGAGTGAGATGTTAATTCAACAAACGCCAGAGTGGGGAATGGGGTTGTTTGCCGTGTGTCAGGCGGCGGTTCTGCTGGCGCTGACGCCGCTGATGACCGGTATTTCCCGTCAGATTCGCGCCCGTATGCAGTCACGCCGTGGTCCTGGCATCCTTCAGGATTATCGCGATCTCGGCAAGTTGCTGAAACGCCAGCCTGTGGGGCCGGAGCAATCCGGCGCGATGTTCCGTCTGATGCCCTGGGTGTTGCTCAGCAGCATGCTGCTGGTGGCCATGGCCCTGCCGGTGTTCACGCAGACCTCGCCGTTTGGCGGCGCGGGCGACTTAATCACCCTGCTGTATCTGTTTGCGCTGTTTCGCTTTTTCTTTTCGCTCTCAGGGCTCGATAGCAGCAGCACGTTTGCAGGCATCGGCGCCAGCCGCGAGCTGACGCTCGGCATCCTGGTGGAACCCATTCTGATCCTCGGCTTGCTGGTGGTGGCGCTGATCGTCGGCTCCACCAACATCGGCACGATAAGCGCCACGCTGTCGCAGGGCTGGACATCGCCGCTGGCGATATTTATGGCGTTTCTGGCCTGCGGCTTCGCGGCGTTTATCGAGATGGGGAAAATTCCGTTCGATGTCGCCGAAGCGGAACAGGAGCTACAGGAAGGGCCGCTGACCGAGTATTCCGGTGCTGATTTTGCGCTGGTGAAATGGGGAATTGGCCTCAAGCAGGTCGTGGTGGCTGAAATGTTCCTCGCGGTTTTCTTGCCCTTCGGCAAGGCCGCAAGCATGACGGCATCTGCGCTACTGCTGGCGTTAGTCGTGACGGTCCTCAAACTGGTGGTGGTTTTTGTGCTTGCCTCGCTGGTGGAGAACTCGCTGGCGCGTGGACGTTTCCTGCTGACGCACAGGGTGACCTGGATGGGGTTTGGCGTCGCGGTTCTGGCCTTCGTCTTCTATTTTACTGGCCTGTAAGGAGCGCCATTAATGATGGAAAAATTAGCTCTGACGGCGCTGCTGGTACCGTTTATCGGCGCGCTGCTAACGGCCTGTGTACCTCAACGCGCGGCCAGACATCTCTGCACACTGTTCGCGCTGCTGGCAACGCTCGCGACCGTCGCGCTGGGCTGGATGTTTCTTGCTGGCGGTAAGGTCGCCGCCACCTGGACGCTAGCCAGCTATCACGGCGTCGCACTGTTTGGCTTTACCGTCGATCGTATCAGCACCCTGATTGTCTTTGCGGTGGTGTTCCTCGGATTTCTGGTCAGCCTCTATTCGACTGGCTATCTGACGACCGGCAACCGCGAGCACCCGCATGATGGCGGCAATCGTTATTACGCTTTCCTGCTTATCTTCATTGGCGCGATGGCGGGGCTGGTGCTGTCGTCCACGCTGCTCGGACAACTGTTGTTTTTCGAGATTACCGGCGGGTGTTCCTGGGCGCTGATTGGCTATTACCAGACGCCAAAATCTCAGCGCTCGGCGATGAAAGCGCTGTTGATAACGCATGTCGCCTCTCTGGGGCTGTATCTTGCCGCGGCCACGTTGTTCCTCAATACCGGGACGTTTGCCCTGAGCGCGTTAAGCCAGTTGAACGGCAGTGCGAGCATGGTCGTTTATGGCGGCATTTTGTTCGCGGCCTGGGGGAAATCCGCGCAGTTACCGCTTCAGGCATGGCTGCCGGATGCGATGGAAGCGCCGACGCCCGTCAGTGCTTATCTGCATGCCGCCTCAATGGTGAAAGTCGGAGTGTATATCTTTGCTCGCGCCATCCTTGATGGCGGTAACGTGCCGCATGTAATCGGTTGGGTCGGCGTCGTGATGGCGACGATTACCCTTATCTACGGTTTTATGATGTACCTGCCGCAGAAGGATATGAAACGCCTGCTGGCGTGGTCCACGATCACCCAATTAGCCTATATCTTCCTTGCGTTATCGCTGGCGGTGCTTGGCTCGAAGGAAGCCTTTGATGGTGGTATCGCATATATCTTTAACCACGCGTTTGCCAAGAGCTTGTTCTTCCTGGTGGCCGGTGCGTTCAGCTATAGCTGCGGTACCCGTTTGCTGCCGAAATTACGTGGCGTAATGAGCAAATCCCCTCTGCTGGGCATCGGTTTTTGCGTTGCAGCGCTGGCCATTGCCGGTGTTCCTCCGTTTAACGGTTTCTTCAGTAAATTCCCGATTTTCGCCGCCGGTTTTGCCCTCTCGGCGCACGACTGGATCCTCGCCCCCATCATGGTGCTGGTGCTGATTGAGTCCGTGGCGAGCTTCGCGTGGCTGATTTACTGGTTTGGGCGCGTCGTGCCTGGGGAGCCGAGCCCGGAAGTGGCGCAAATGGCGCCGTTGCCGATGGCGATGCGCATGGTGTTGGTCGTTCTGGTGGTCATGTCGCTGTGTTCGAGCGTCATCGCTGCCCTCTGGCTGAATTAAGGGAGTCGACGATGACTGGAGCCTTACTCGTTAATAATCTCGCCGGATTGATGATGGTGACGTCGCTACTGGTGATAGGTGCAAAGCATCCGCGCAATTCCTGCTGGTTTTACGCGCTACAGTCGCTGGTGCTGGTGCTGATTTTTTTCACGCTGTCGCGAACTCTGGACTCTGAACAACTGCTGATGTGGTCGTTCAGCGCCCTGCTGACCAAAGTCATTCTGGTCCCCGTCATTATGGGGTTTGCCTTCCGTAAGCTGGCCGACCCGCAGGCGGATGTCAGCCTGATTGGTCCCGCCATGCTGATGGTCGCCGCGGCCGTCATTGTGGTGTTGTGTTGGTTTGTCGTGCGTCCGGTGACGCTACCGTTGTTGCATGACCTGAAACCGGCGCTGGCGGTGGCGTTAGGTCATTTTTTGTTGGGACTGCTGTGCATTGTTACCCAGCGCAACATTCTCAAGCAGGTGTTCGGCTACTGCCTGATGGAAAACGGTTCGCATCTGGTCCTGGCGCTGTTGGCGAATAAAGCCCCTGAACTGGTAGAAATTGGTATCGCCACGGATGCCATTTTTGCGGTGATTGTCATGGTGCTGCTGGTGAGAAAAATTTGGCGCACGCTCGGCACGCTGGATGTCTCCCAACTGACGGCGCTGAAGGGATAACACAATGAGTCATACTGCTATTTTTACCTTATTGTTATTGACGCCGCTGGTGTTCTCCTTGCTGGCATTCGCGTGTCAGCTGCTGGGTTGTGCCGCACGCGCCATGGTCACGCTGTTTCACGGTGTCGGTATTGTCGCGCTGCTGGGCGTGACGCTGTATGCCGTCAACATCGTCGCAAGTCAGGGGGAGATGTTCTCCAATAATCTGTGGCTGCATGTTGATAGTCTGAGTGCGTTGTTCCTCGCCATTCTCGGGGTGATCGGTTTTCTTACCGGCCTCTACTCCATGGGCTATATGCGCCATGAGGTTGATGAAGGGGAGATATCGGTCGCGACGCTGTGTCACTACTACGGCTTTTTCCATCTGTTTCTCTTCACCATGATGCTGGTGGTGACCAGCAACAACCTGATTGTCATGTGGGCGGCGATTGAAGCCACGACCCTGAGTTCTGCGTTTCTGGTGGGCATATACGGGCAGCGTTCTTCGCTGGAAGCGGCATGGAAGTACATCATTATCTGTACGGTTGGTGTCGCATTCGGTCTGTTTGGCACCATCCTGGTGTATGCCAACGCGGCGAGTTTTATGCCCGACGCCAGTCAGGCTATTTTCTGGAGTGAAGTGCTCAAACACGCCAGCCAACTCGATCCTACCCTGATGCACCTGGCCTTCGTGTTCGTGCTCATTGGGTTTGGCACGAAAACCGGTTTGTTTCCGATGCATGCCTGGCTCCCGGATGCTCACAGTGAAGCGCCAAGCCCTACCAGTGCGCTGCTCTCGGCGGTGTTGCTCAACTGCGCGTTGCTGGTGATTGTGCGTTTTTACATCATTATCAGCGAGGCGATCGGCCCGCAGTTCCCCAGTACCTTGCTTATCGTGTTCGGTCTGCTTTCGGTCGCGGTTGCCGCGTTCTTTATTCTCGTGCAGCAGGACGTGAAGCGTCTGTTGGCATATTCGAGCGTAGAAAACATGGGGCTGATTGCCGTGGCGCTGGGCATTGGCGGGCCGCTGGGCGTGCTGGCGGCGCTGTTGCACACCCTCAATCACAGCCTCGCGAAAACCCTGCTGTTTTGCGGCTCTGGTAACGTGCTGCTTAAGTACGGCACCCGCGACCTTCGCGTTGTGCGCGGCATGCTTAAGCTGATGCCGTTTAGCGCCGTCTTGCTGGCTGGCGGCGCGCTGGCGCTGGGCGGGATGCCGCCGTTCAACATTTTTCTGAGCGAATTTATGACCGTTACCGCCGGGCTGAAGGCCGGGCACTTGTGGCTGACCATCGGCCTGCTGTTGCTGCTGACGGTCGTGTTGGGGGGACTGGTGAGGATGGTGGCGTGCCTGCTGTTCGGCACGGCGCCTGAAGCCACGAGTCGTGGCGAACTGGGGCTGCTCACCACGCTGCCGATGGCCATCTTGCTGGTGCTGATGCTGGTGATGGGGACGCATATTCCGCAGCCGGTCAGCCGTCTTCTGGAAAACGCAGTGACGGTCGTCATGAACAAGACGTCGTCGCAAGACTTTCAGTGGCCGTGGGCTGTCCAGACCACGTCTTCCACTAACCACAGTGATTGCACTCGCGAGTGTACGGGAGAAATGAAGTGAGTTATCAAGATTATATGAACGGTCTCGCGCAGGGCGATGTACGTGGTGTTGCTTATCTGGCGGCCGTCCGAGAGAAATTCCCCGGCGCGGTGCTTGATGAGGAGCGCCAGACGGCCGATCAGGTGACGATTACTGTCAAAATTAACCGGTTGCCGGATATTGTCGAGTTTCTTTACTACCAGTGCGGTGGGTGGCTGCCGGTATTGTTTGGCAACGATGAACGGACGCTCAACGGTCATTTCGCCGTGTACTACGCGCTGTCGATGGAAGAGGGCGAGAAGTGCTGGGTGGTAGTGAAAGCGTTGGTCGGAAATTCTCTGGAGTTTCCATCCGTGACGCCGCGTGTCCCTGCGGCGGTATGGGGAGAGCGGGAAATCCGCGATATGTATGGGTTGAAGCCGGTTGGCCTGCCGGACGAGCGGCGTCTGGTGCTCCCCGATGACTGGCCGGATGAAATGTATCCGTTGCGTAAGGACGCAATGGACTACCGCCAGCGCCCGGTACCGACAACAGAAACGGAAACCTATCCGTTTATCAACGATGGCGATAGCAAGGCTCGGGTTGTCCCGATTGGTCCTTTGCATATCACCTCGGATGAACCGGGCCATTTCCGCCTGTTCGTGGATGGCGAGCAGATTGTCGATGCGGATTACCGTCTGTTCTATGTTCATCGCGGGATGGAGAAGCTGGCGGAAACCCGCATGGGGTATAACGAAGTCACGTTTCTCTCCGATCGCGTGTGCGGCATTTGCGGGTTTGCCCATAGCGTCGCCTATGCGACCTCGGTTGAAAACGCCCTGGGCATTGTGGTGCCGCAGCGCGCGCATACCATTCGTTCCGTTCTGCTCGAAGTGGAACGTCTGCACAGCCATCTGCTGAATATTGGCCTCTCCAGCCACTTTGTGGGTTTTGATACCGGTTTTATGCAGTTCTTCCGCGTACGTGAAAAGTCGATGACGATGGCGGAACTGCTTACCGGTTCGCGCAAAACGTACGGTCTTAACCTGATTGGCGGTATTCGTCGCGATATTCTCAAAGAGCAACGAATCAAGACGCTGCAGCTGGTTCGCGAGATGCGCGCCGAGGTGAGCGAACTGGTGGACATGCTGCTGTCGACGCCAAATATCGCCCAGCGTACCCAGGGGGTTGGCGTTCTCGACCGTCAGGTTGCCCGTGATTACAGCCCGGTTGGGCCGCTCATTCGCGGTAGCGGATTTAAACGCGATATGCGTTTCGATCACCCCTATGCGGACTATGGCAATCTGCCCAAAACCCTGTTTGCGTATGACGGTGGCGATGTGTTCTCCCGGGTGATGGTGCGTGTCAAAGAGACCTTTGACTCACTGGCGATGATCGAATACGCGCTGGAAACCATGGCTGAGGGGCCTTTACTCACCGAAGGCTTTACCTATCAGCCGCATAAATTCGCGCTCGGTTATGTGGAAGCGCCGCGCGGGGAGGATGTGCACTGGAGCATGCTTGGCGACAATCAGAAGCTGTTCCGCTGGCGTTGTCGTGCCGCGACTTACGCCAACTGGCCGGTGCTGCGCTACATGCTGCGTGGGAATACGGTTTCTGATGCGCCGCTGATTATCGGCAGCCTCGACCCGTGCTACTCCTGTACTGACCGCGTGACATTGGTGGATGTCCGCAAACGCAAGTCCACGACGGTGCCTTACAAAGAAATAGAACGTTATGGCATTGAACGTACCTTGTCACCGCTTAAGTAAGGATTGAACGATGTTGAAATTGTTTAAAACCATCCTGAAAGCGGGGGAGCCAACGGTAAAATATCCGTTCAAACCGCTGGAGGTGTGCCCGGGTTTTCGCGGAAAACCCGAGCTGGATCCCCAACAGTGCATCGCCTGCGGCGCGTGCACGATGGCGTGTCCGGCTAACGCGCTTACCATGGAAACGCATCCGGAAAGCAATGAGCGTATCTGGCAACTGTTCATTGGCCGCTGCATTTTCTGTGGGCGCTGCGAAGAGGTTTGTCCGACCAGGGCGATTCGCCTGTCGGAAGATTTCGAACTGGCGGTGACCAACAAAGCCGATCTCTATGTCAACGCCGTGTTTCGCCTGCAACATTGCGTGGCGTGCCAGCAGCCGTTTACCCCGGAGAAATCGGTACGCTATGCCGTCGAGTTGTTGCGTCAGTCAGGCATGAGCGATGAGGCGCTCGAAGGGATGGCCGCGCAGTTTTCGACGTGCCCTGCCTGCAAACGCAAGCAAGCGATAAGCTGCCACGAGAAGCGAACCCTCAGTTTTGCCGTTGTGGAGAAACGTCATGAACACCTTTAACCATCATGTCAGCCAGCCCATCGCGCTGTCTGATGATGCGGCACGGATGAAGCAAACGTTGCTCAAAGACATTAAGCGTTCCGCCTATGTCTATCGGGTGGACTGCGGCGGGTGCAACGGCTGCGAAATTGAGATTTTCTCGGCCATTACGCCGGTATTTGATGCCGAGCGTTTTGGGATTAAAGTCGTGGCATCCCCACGGCATGCCGATATTCTGCTGTTTACCGGCGCGGTGACCCGCGCCATGCGCGTTCCGGCGCTGCGTGCCTATGCGTCGGCGCCGGATCCGAAAATCTGTATCTCCTATGGTGCCTGCGGCGTCGGCGGCGGGATTTTCCACGACCTTTACTGCGTGTGGGGCGGCAGCGACACGATCGTGCCCATCGATGTGTGGATCCCCGGTTGCCCGCCAACGCCGGCGGCGACAATCCACGGTTTTGCCGTGGCGCTGGGGCTACTGGATCAGAAGCTGAAAGGTGTTGAACATGTACAGGGCGCAGACGAAAAACCGGCGCTGATTCTGCCAGATATTCCGCTGACGCTGCGGGTCGCCGTTGAGCGTGAAGCTCGTCGGATGGCGGGCTATCGTCAGGGCGGCGATATCAGCCATCGCTTTCTGACCTTATTACAGCATCAGGATGTTGGCGCAGTGGAGGCGTGGTTGAAGCAGGAGCATGATCCACGGCTGTCAGAAATCGTGCACCGTCTGTCCGCGGTGGTTGCCGGGGAGGTGGTCGCGTGAGTGAAACTGCAAAGGTCACGTTCTGGTCGCTGCGACAGAAGTTTGTCGACTGCGATGAGGATATGCCCGCGGAGAGCCAGCAGGTGATGTATTACTCGCTGGCGATTGGTCACCATGTGGGAATGATCGACTGTCTGAAAAATGAACTGGAATGCCCCTTCGAAGGCTACATCGAGTGGCTGGCTCGCTTACCGGAAGGGGAAGGGCATCGTAAGCTGCGAGGCCTGCTGACCTTTGGCGAAATCACGATTGATTCTACCCACACATCGTTGCTGGCGAATACGCTGTCAGCCGTCAGCCAGCATGGCGATGAGCCGTTTAAAAGCTGGAGTCTGCGGCTGATCGCGCTGTTAGGTGAAATTGAGCGTGAACCGGCTATCTATCTGATTGTGAGACGACAGATGGCATAAGTCTCCACGGGAGGCTTTCATAGCTCCCGTGTATTGATTCCCAGACGCTGCATTCGTGATAGCAGGGTGGTGCGCTTGAGTCCCAGCTTTTTCGCCGCCCCCTTCGGCCCGGCAACGATGCCGTTGGCTTGCCGAAGCGCGGCCAGGATCCGCTGTCTCTCATCGTCGTCCTTTTCCGGCGTCTTAGGGTTGAACATGGGCGGCAATTTAAGCGTGGAAGGACGAGGTGCGGCGGATTCAGGGGCTGACGCGGGCTGTAAATCGTTTACCTGCACGTTCAGCGTATTGCCCTGGGTCAGGATAACCGCCCGCTCAATGACGTTCTGCAATTCACGGACGTTTCCCGGCCACGCGTAACGACACAGCGCCTGCAATGCCGCGGCAGGGATAGTATCAATGGTTTTGTTCATGCGCGTTGCAAGCTTGTGAGTGAACCAGGTGGCGAGCAGAGGTATGTCTTCCGGGCGTTCACGCAGCGGTGGGACGACGATGGGGAAGACGTTGAGGCGATAAAAAAGATCGCTGCGAAAGCTCTTGTCCTGCACCATCTGCTGCAGGCTGCGGTTCGTGGCGGTCACGACCCGCACATTGACCGGGATAACCCGGCTGCCTCCCAGCCGTTCGACCTCTCGCTCCTGAAGTACGCGCAAGAGCTTCGGCTGGAGCTCCAGCGGCATGTCGCCGATTTCATCGAGGAAGAGCGTGCCGCCTTCCGCCATTTCAAAACGGCCAATATGCGTACCGACCGCACCGGTAAAGGCCCCTTTTTCATGCCCGAACAGGTCGCTTTCTAACAGACTGGCCGGGATCGCGGCGCAGTTGATTTTGATTAATGGGTTGTCCGCCCGCTGGCTCAGTTTGTGGATAGCCCTGGCGATAAGCTCTTTTCCGGTTCCGGTTTCCCCGAGCAGCAGCACGGAACTGTCGCTCGTGGCGACCAGCTCCACCTGGCGCAGCAGGTTTTTCATCGCCGTGCTCTGGAAAATAATATCGTCAAGACTTTCGACATTCTGCAACTGCTCAGTAAGCCAGATATTCTCCTGCTTGAGCGAATCTTTCAGGCGGGTTATCTCATTCCAGGCGTTGGCGTTATCAACGGCGATACTAATGCGTGAAGCGATTTGCCCCAATAACGAACAGACGGCGGGGGTAAAGGCGCCAGCGTCAGTATGGGCGAGAATCAATATGCCCGGTGAATGAGCGTTGAACGTCAGCGGAAACAGCAAGGCTGCCTGCATGCCAGAGGTATATAAATCCTTCAAAAGCGGATCGGTCGTCTCGGCTGTCAGCACGACGGCCTGAGGTTGGTCATTGTCCAGCATCTTTTTGATATCGCTGTCTGCAACGGGATATTCTTTCTGCTGACAATAATGTGGGTTGTCGTTATTCCAGACACAGGTTATTACCGGAAAAACGTGTTGGTTATCGTTATCGAAAAAGGCGATAGCGACGGAAGGAATAGCAAAAAAACGATGAATGTCCTGGGAGATGGCGCTGACCAGTCCCTCACGATTAAGATGCGCCAGCACAGAGTTCGTGATATCCACCAGAATGCGATATTCGTCGCGCTCGTCTTTTAATTGATGGAAAAACTCCAGCAGTTCCGGTTTGACGCCAGAGTTGATCATGGCAATCAACTGGTTATTCCACTCTGCATTTGTAATAGGAACCGTTCTTATTTTCCTGCCGGACATCTTTTTTACTTCATTCATCTCTTCAGCCTGTTCTGTTGGGATGACTGGCGCATTGATTACGCCAGTAATGCCATGTGAGATCAGTATTTTCGGGCTTTATGCAATATAAGATATTCGGCACTGGAGTTTCGTTGATATCAACAGGTAATTTGTTCATTCAGGTTTTGTGACGGGAGAAAATTGTGAACAGTGTTTTGCTCTGCGTGGGCAACAGCATGATGGGCGACGACGGCGCCGGACCGCTGCTGGCGGAAATGTGCACTGCCCAACCCCAGGGGTCATGGCAGGTTTTCGACGGTGGTAGTGCCCCGGAGAACGAGGTGGCCGCCATTCGGGAACTGCGTCCGGACCGGTTGCTGATTGTCGACGCCACAGAGATGGGGCTCAACCCGGGTGAGATCCGCATCGTTGAGCCTGACGATATCGCCGAAATGTTTATCATGACGACCCACAATATGCCGCTGAACTATCTGGTCGATCAGCTCAAAGAGGACGTCGGTGAGGTGATTTTTCTGGGGATTCAGCCGGATATCGTCGGTTTTTATTATCCGATGACGCCGAAAATCAAAGAGGCGGTGGCGCTGGTGTATTCGCGGCTTGCCGGGTGGACTGGAAACGGCGGTTTTCTGCCGCTCTGAACCGTGCCGGGCAAGCATGGCGTCGCCCGGCAAAACACACTACGCTAAATCCGCACCGTTACTCGCAATCACCTTCTTATACCACCAGAACGATTTCTTGCGTTTTCTGTCCAGCGTACCGTTACCCGCGTCATCGCGATCGACATACACAAAACCATAGCGCTTGCTCATCTCGCCGGTCGAGGCCGATACCAGGTCGATACAGCCCCAGGTGGTGTAACCGATAAGCGGCACGCCGTCGTCAATGGCCTCGCCCATCGCCTGAATATGCTCGCGCAGATAGGCGATACGGTAGTCGTCGTTGATCTCGCCGTTGGCTTCCACCACATCCTTCGCGCCAAGCCCGTTCTCCACCAGAAACAGCGGTTTCTGATAGCGGTCGTACATCATGTTCATGGTGATTCTCAGGCCGAGCGGGTCAATGCCCCAGCCCCATTCACTGGCGTTGATGTACGGGTTTTTCAGCGATTTCACCACGTTGGCCGCGCTGGTGTTCTGGCTGTTCATTTCCGCAGAAGCGCAGCGGGAAGCGTAGTAGCTAAAGGAGACGAAATCGACGGTGTTTTTCAGGATGTCGTCATCCTCGGGCGCTTTGTCGATTTCTATCCCTTTTTCGCGAAACACGCGGGCCGAATACGCCGGGTACGCGCCGCGGGCCTGCACATCGATAAAGAAGAGATTTTCCCGGTCTTTTTCCAGTGCTGCCCAGACATCTTCCGGCTTGCAGGACCAGGGGTAAAAATTACCGCCTGCCAGCATACAGCCTACCTGGTTTTGCGGGTTAACCTCGTGGGCGATGCGGGTCGCAAGGGCGCTGGCCACCAGTTCGTGGTGCGCGGCCTGGTATTTTACCTGATCCTGATTTTCTCCCTCTTCGAACACCAGCCCGGCGCCGGAGAAGGGGCTGTGCAGCATGATGTTGATTTCATTAAAGGTGAGCCAGTATTTCACCAGCCCGTCAAACGCTTCAAAGCAGGTGCGGGCATAGCGGGTGAAAAACTCAACCATCCGACGGTTGCGCCAGGAGCCGTACTCCACGACCAGATGCATCGGCACGTCGAAATGGCAAAGCGTGACCAGCGGCTCGATATGGTATTTTTTGCACTCTTCAAACAGCGCGCGGTAAAACGCAATACCCTCCGGGTTCGGCGTGAGCTCGTCGCCTTTCGGGTAGATTCGGCTCCAGGCGATGGAGGTGCGAAAGACCGTAAAGCCCATCTCCGCCATCAGCGCGATATCTTCCTTATAGCGATGATAGAAATCGATAGCCTGATGGCTGGGGTAAAACTCGTCGTCGCGCAGGGTAAAGCGCTTTTCCAGGCCCAACTTCACCGGCAGGCGCCCGGCGCCGTGCGGGAGAGTATCGACGGTGGTTAACCCCTTTCCGCCCTCCTGCCATGCGCCTTCAGACTGGTTGGCGGCTAGTGCGCCGCCCCATAAAAATCCTTGCGGAAAACTCGACATGCGTTACCTCGCGAATCAATGTCAGGAATTAGCAGGCGTCGTGACGCCCTGCGCGCGGCGGGCATCCGCCGCGTCTTGTTCAACAGGAATGTCCTCAAAGCCCAGCAGCAGGGTCAGGACAAACGAGAGCACTACCGCCAGCGCCATGACCCCAAAGACCCAGACGATGCTCATCGGGTTGGCCGGGTCGAAGAACTGCACGCTGGTGAAAAGCCCGGGCGCCGCCATCGAGTGGCTG
>NZ_JAFAGS010000144.1 GCF_019237635.1 Pluralibacter sp. | reverse complement strand
CGGATCCCTCCAGTCCGCACGGTGCAGAAGCGCTTCCCAGAATTTACCGGCCTGATAGTCAAATGATCGGCACTGCCCGAGAGCCAGGTCGAACGCCATTGCATGTGAGGGGGCGAATTCGCTCATCACGATGGACGAATGCTGGCTGTAACCTACCGGGTCAGATTTCTGCCATTCCTTTTCCAGTTCTTCACGGGGACGAAGCCAGGTCAGCGTGACGCTCTGAAAGTCTTTTGTCCCGCTCACCACACCGTGAATCATCTGCACTTTCCGCTCCAGCCCCTCAATTCTCAACTCTTCGGGCGTCAGTACATGGCCTGGACTCCAGCTGAGCCCCTGATAACGGCTGACGGAGTAGGTAGCGCTGTCCGTCCGTTTGATAGTGTGCGCTTTTGCGGAATAAGAGATATACGCATCCGGGCTGTCCGGATCGATACAGGCGGTATACGGTATATCACTCGTTTTCGGGTCATTATCCGGATGGTTGTCTTCCCCCTGGAGTTTGAACATAAACGGCTCCGGCAATTCCTCGCCGTTAACGACCACATCATGCGCCGTATATGCCGTGTTCGTGACCGAACTGTATTCAGCATCGCCTTTTCGCGACGGCGGCATTTCAAATGGTTTGCCGTCCGGAGGTGTGCCGATCAGGCCATGCTGATAAAACACGCGCTGGTACAGGTTAGGAATACGGCTGGCAATCTTGTGGGGGATCCCCCGCCAGCCAAAACCCTGGATATTTGTCAGCGATACCGTCCCGTCGTTCGGGCAGAAATAGTTGTATACCTTGCCGTTGTTGTTGCGGTTGTACCGCTTATCCGTCCGAAGCGGGTTATCCGACGGTTTACGCAGCGTACAGGCGCCTTCCATCGCCAGCAGATCGGCCTCCGGCACTTCGCCGCCTTTGTACTGCGTTGCCATAAGGGCGCAAAAATTCGTAAATGTTTTCTGGCGCGCATCGCTGGTCTGATGATGGCCCGGCTGGATATCCTCTGCCAGGCGGCCCTCCAGCGAGTACGGCGAGTGATTCAGGATGGTGCAGTTAACCGGATCAAACCCCGCCTGTTTCACCAGCATATTCGCCAGCATGGTGATAATGGTGCCCTGACTGTGCGCCACCACGTTTATCACATCATTTTGTGTTTCAGGTTCCGCTCGGATCTGAATAATCACATCCGCCAGGCGCTGGGCGGCAAAAAACTGGTAAATACGGTGCGGACTGGAATAAACAGGGTGCGTAAAATCCCCGCCGTTTGCATGCAGCGTCATAAAACCGACGGCTGCCACGGACGCGCCACCCGCGCCGGGCCCCAGCATATCCGGAATATTGGTCGTTGCGTTGGCAAAGGTGCCGCCGCCCTTGGCAAAGTTGATGTCGAGGGCATTACCAAAATTGTCGTTCTGAAATTTAACGCTGCCTTTACCATCATTGCCCAGGTCTTCTTTTTTATTCTTGTCATCCTCCTGATATGCATCGAACGGCAGGTGAGCGCCGTCCTGAAGCTTGCTGACCTCCTGCCGGTAGCGTTGTTGATCGGCCTGATAGTCCTTATGCGTCACCGGCTTGTATCCCCAGTAAAAAGGGATAACGGGAGAACGGCCCGGCCCGGTAATTTTCGTCTGCGGCGCTTCGCCCTGCATCATCATAAAATCACGCCAGTCATGGGCATAAAGGTCGGTGCGGTTAAGACGCTTTTTCAGCCCCGCGATGATGCCTTTTTCCTGGTTCTGGTAAGCTTCTCCGACATCATTGACCCCGTGAACCAGGATGACGATGCACGGCATCGGGCGGGGAATACCGACCCTGCAGGTTTGTGCTTCCGGTCCGAGCGCGGTGTGAACGCCGACATCGTTCTCAGAAACAACACGAGGGCAATACGGGCTCTTTTTTTCATCAGCCATCAGAGTACCTCCTGTTTGTACGTATCAAGATTGGCGGTGTTGAGCAGTGGAGATTAATTACTGCAGGAACATGTCGTATTCAAATATCCTTCTGATAGAATAAAAAATCGCCACGAGGGAGAATACGGCTATGAATATTTAAAAAAAATATCCACAGTGCAAATGACATACTAATTTACAAATCTGGATTCAATAAATTCATTAAAAAAATAAAATAAGTATGTCATATCTGATATTTGTATAATTAAGCCACTGGCGGAGGCCCCGAGAAGTAAAATGCAATCCGTTTTTTCTGCCACTACATATCAGATCGCTAGTGAAGGTAAAAATCTTCGCGCTCCTTGTTCCGCAGGATGCGAAATCGGCACTTGGGTATGGTATTGACAACACTAAAGTACATGAGATGCTCTTGTGAGCCTACTTGGTTAAACCATTATCGATTGCATGGATAAAAGATTTGGATTTTCCAATGTGTAGCATAACTGGCAGAGTCAACTTTTTTCTGACCACTTCCACTGGCGGTGGTATTCAGATAAGCGTAAAAAATGAGGGGGGATAATTATGTGCGAACTGCTCGGGATGAGCGCAAATGTGCCGACCGATATTTGCTTTAGCTTTACCGGGCTGGTGCAGCGCGGCGGCGGCACCGGGCCGCATAAAGACGGCTGGGGCATCACCTTCTATGAGGGTAAAGGTTGCCGCACATTTAAAGACCCCCAACCCAGTTTTCAGTCACCGATCGCCAGACTGGTGCAGGATTACCCCATCAAATCGTGTTCGGTTATCGCGCACATTCGCCAGGCCAACCGCGGCAACGTCGCGCTGGAGAATACCCATCCGTTTACCCGCGAACTGTGGGGGCGGAACTGGACCTACGCGCACAACGGGCAGCTCACGGGCTATAAGACGCTGGAGACCGGCCCGTTTCGTCCCGTCGGCGAAACCGACAGCGAAAAGGCGTTTTGCTGGCTGCTTCACAGGCTGACGACGCGCTACCCGCGTACGCCGGGAAATATGGAGGCGGTATTTAAATATATCGCGACGCTGGCGACGCAGTTGCGGGAAAAAGGCGTGTTTAACATGCTGTTGTCTGACGGTCGTTACGTGATGGCGTATTGCTCGACCCATCTGTACTGGATCACCCGACGCGCGCCGTTCGGCGTCGCTAAGTTACTCGATCAGGATGTGGAAATTGATTTTCAGCGAGAAACCACACCGAACGATGTGGTTACCGTGATTGCCACGCAGCCGCTGACGGGCAATGAAACCTGGCACAAGATTATGCCAGGGGAGTGGGCGTTATTTTGCCTCGGGGACCGTGTAGTTTGACGCCAGCTGTGGCTGGACGACATCGCTGCTCAGCGGCTTGCTGACCACATAGCGTCCATCCACCACCGAGACCATAGGCGGCTTATGCGTCTGGGCAAAATAGTCGTATCCGGGCTTCAGTTGTGACCAGAAGTCTTTGTAATACGAGAATTTATGACGCTCCATATTGGCATCGGTCATACGGAACGGATAAATGCTCACCTGAACGCTGGACTGGCCGAAAACCAGGGCGCCAGTGACGAACTGGAAAATCTCATCGATGCCGTTATCGGTCATGGCGTAACAGCCCACAGAGACGCAGGCGCCGTGAATCATCAGGTATTTTCCTTCGTAGCCGTGTGCGCGGTCATAGGCATTCGGGAAACCGATATTGATCGCTTTATAGAAACGGCTGTCAGGTTTGAGTTGCTCGCGGCTGACGGAATAGAAACCTTCGGGTGATTTGAAATCCCCCTGGCGCTGTTTGGGCCCCAGTCCGCCGGAGTAGTTACAGATTTTGTAACTGTCGAGCAACTGGTAGGCTTCACCTATTTTCACATACAGATCAAGGGTGCGTTCTTCCTTAAATATCTGGATATATACCGGCGACCCCATCAACTGCTGCTTAAATTCTTTGCTGACCGGCGTTGTCGGGCTGTTGCTGCTGAGCAGGCCCGCGAATGAGACGCACGGAATCAAAAGCATCGCAAGAAACAATGCGATTTTGCGCATACTACTTATTCCTTGATAAAACGGTGTTGACACACAACACGCCAGAACGGCGAAAGAAACCCGAAAATGAGATGATTCTGGTTTTTGATGCGCTCACATTAGCATCACCAGCGTTTTTCGCAAGCGCAGACTGCGGCGTTTACAATTTAGTTTTTCTTTATAGTGTATTTGTTCTGAATTGGCTGTCAGAACTTTGCGCATTAGCTCGCATTTTACCACCCGCTTTCCCGTGAATTGCTGGGGTCTGAAGGGGAAAACTGATAGACTTCCCCCCGCTTTATGATCAGGTGTGAGAAAGGACGCTTTACGCTCGTCAACTGCTGCCAGCAACGTTTCTGGTATTTGATTTTCCTTTCTTTTTTCTTCGCAAATTGCTGGGTTCATACGCAACGTCATTCAGTGGCTCACCGATGCCGCCTGAAGGATGAAGTACAAAGTGATAGTTACGGATACCTGCTAACGATATGATTAAAATCACAAAAGGTCTCAACTTGCCAATCGCGGGCGCCCCTTCGCAGCAACTGTCTGAAGGTGTTGCGGTCAAGCGCGTCGCGGTTTTGGGGGAAGAGTATGTTGGCCTTCGACCATCGATGATGGTCAAGGAAGGGGACAGGGTTCTCAAGGGACAACCGCTGTTCGAAGACAAAAAAAATCCCGGCGTGTGCTTTACAGCGCCCGCCAGCGGTACTGTTAGTGCGATTTATCGTGGCGAGCGTCGCGTTCTACAGGCTGTGGTGATTGAGGTCGAGGGGGATGAGTCCATCGCCTTTCCTCGCTTTGCGCCGGATGATCTTGCGCACCTGCCGCGAGAGACGGTTGAGCAACAACTGCTGGCCTCGGGGTTGTGGACCAGCCTGCGCACCCGTCCTTTCAGTAAAGCGCCCGCGCCGGGTTCAACGCCTGCGGCGATCTTCGTCACGGCGATGGACACCCAGCCGCTCAGCGCCGACCCGCAGCCGATTATTTTCAGCCATCGCGATGCATTCAATGCCGGTCTGACGGTGCTGACGCGCCTGACGTCAGGCAGGGTGCATGTGTGCCAGGCAAGCGGCGGCAAGCTTGGCGGCCACCCGGTAGGTCAGGTGAAATTCAATGAATTTACCGGTCCACACCCGGCGGGGCTCGCGGGAACGCATATTCACTTCCTTGAGCCGGTAAGTCTGAAAAGACAGGTCTGGCATCTTAACTATCAGGACGTTATCGCCATCGGCAAACTGTTCGTTGAAGGGGAACTGTGGACGGAACGCGTTATCGCGCTCGGCGGCCCGCAGGTGAAAACACCGCGCCTGCTGCGCACCCGCCAGGGGGCGAGCCTCGACGAGCTGCTTGCCGCGGAGCTCTGCGACGGTGAAAACCGCGTCATCTCCGGTTCAGTGCTGAGCGGCACCCACGCGCAGGGGCCGCATGCGTTCCTTGGGCGTTTCCATCTGCAGGTCAGCGTGGTGCAGGAAGGGCGTGAGAAGGAGCTGTTCGGCTGGGTGATGCCGGGCAAAGACAAATTCTCCATTACCCGTACGACGCTGGGCCACTTCTTAAAGCACAAATTGTTCCGCTTCACGACCGATACCAACGGCGGCGAACGCGCGATGGTGCCGATTGGCAACTACGAACGTGTGATGCCGCTGGATATTCTGGCGACGCCGCTGCTGCGTGACCTGCTGGCCGGGGATACCGACAGCGCCCAGGCGCTGGGGTGTCTGGAGCTGGATGAAGAAGACCTGGCGCTCTGCACCTACGTCTGCCCGGCGAAATACGAATACGGGCCAGTTTTGCGCGACGTGTTAACCCGCATTGAGCAGGAAGGATAAGTGATGGGCTTGAAGAATCTGCTGGAAAAAATTGAGCCGCACTTTACGCATGGCGGCAAACTGGAAAAGTATTACCCGTTGTATGAAGCGGCGGCCACGATTTTCTATACCCCGGGTCAGGTTACGCGCGGGGCATCGCACGTGCGCGATGCTATCGATTTGAAGCGTATGATGATTCTGGTATGGCTCGCCGTCTTCCCGGCGATGTTCTGGGGCATGTATAACGTCGGCCTGCAGACCATCCCGGCGCTGCATAAGCTGTACGGCCCGGAGCAGCTACAGCAAGTCATCGCCAGCCACTGGCACTATAGCGTAGCGCAGTGGCTTGGCGTGAACCTGGGGTCTGATGCCGGTTGGTTGAGCATGATGGGGCTTGGGGCCGTTTTCTTCCTCCCCATTTATCTCACCGTCTTTATCGTCGGCGGCTTCTGGGAAGTGCTGTTCGCCATCGTGCGTAAGCACGAGATTAACGAAGGCTTCTTCGTTACCTCCATTCTGTTCGCCCTGATTGTACCGCCGACGCTGCCGTTATGGCAGGCGGCGCTGGGCATCAGTTTCGGCGTGGTGATCGCTAAAGAGATCTTCGGCGGCACCGGGCGCAACTTCCTGAACCCGGCGCTGGCGGGACGCGCGTTTCTGTTCTTCGCCTACCCGGCGCAGATCTCCGGCGACCTGGTCTGGACGGCGGCGGATGGCTTTTCCGGCGCGACGCCGTTGTCGCAATGGGCGAGCCATGGCGGCGAGGCGCTGGTGAACGTCGTGACGGGCCAACCGGTGACCTGGATGGACGCGTTCCTTGGCAACATCCCCGGTTCGATTGGCGAAGTCTCTACGCTGATGATCCTGATTGGCGGCGCCATCATTATTTTTGGCCGTGTCGCTTCCTGGCGCATTGTCGCGGGCGTCCTGCTGGGTATGGTGGCGACGGCCACGCTGTTCAACGTTATCGGTTCTGATACCAACCCAATGTTCGCCATGCCGTGGTACTGGCATCTTGTGCTGGGCGGTTTTGCGTTCGGCATGATGTTTATGGCAACGGACCCGGTATCGGCGTCATTTACGGATAAAGGGAAATGGTGTTACGGCGCGTTGATCGGCGTGATGTGCGTGCTGATTCGCGTGGTAAACCCGGCCTACCCGGAAGGGATGATGCTGGCGATCCTGTTCGCCAACCTCTTTGCACCGCTGTTTGATTACCTGGTGGTGCAGGCCAACATCAAGCGGAGGAAGTCGCGTGGCTGACGTCAAGAATAACGATAGCATTGGTAAAACTCTGCTGGTGGTGCTGGTGCTGTGTCTCATTTGCTCCATCGTGGTGGCCGGTTCCGCCGTCGGGCTGAAACCGCGCCAGCAGGAGCAACGCGCGCTGGATAAACAGCGCAACATTCTGGCTGTCGCCGGGCTGATGACGCCGGACATGAAGGCCGACGAGGTGGCGTCAGTGTATGCAGAGCGCATCACGCCGCGTCTGCTGGATCTGAAAACCGGCGACCTGCTGGCGAAAGACCCGGCGAGCTTCAACGCGTCGCTGGCGTTAAAAGACCCGGAGCAAAGTCTGTCGCTGGACGCCAGCCTGGACCCGGCGGGCATCAAGCGTCGCAGCAACGTTGTGGAAATTTATCTGGTCAAAGACGCCAGCAAACAGGTGCAGGAAGTGGTGCTGCCCATTTACGGCAACGGCCTGTGGTCAATGATGTATGCCTTTGTGGCGCTGGATACCGATGGCCGCACCGTAAAAGGCATCACTTACTACGACCAGGGTGAAACACCGGGGCTGGGCGGCGAGGTGGAAAACCCGAACTGGCGTCAGCAGTTTGTCGGTAAAAAAGTGCTCGACGATAACGGTATGCCAGCGCTGAAGGTGGTGAAGGGCGCGGCGCGGCCGGGGGATGAGTACGCGGTGGACGGATTGTCCGGCGCGACCCTGACGTCGAACGGCGTGCAGCACAGTTTTGATTTCTGGATGGGCGAGCTTGGCTTCGGTCCGTTCCTGAAACAGGTTCGTGAAGGAGGGCTGAACAATGGCTGAACTCGGCGATATGAAAGAGGTTAAACGGGTACTGGTTGGGCCGCTGGTCGCCAATAACCCGATTGCCCTGCAGGTGCTCGGCGTCTGCTCGGCGCTGGCGGTGACCACCAAGCTGGAAACGGCCTTCGTGATGACGATTGCGGTCACGCTGGTCACGGCGTTTTCCAGCATGTTTATCTCGATGATCCGCCATCACATCCCCAACAGCGTGCGCATTATCGTGCAGATGGCGATCATCGCGTCGCTGGTGATCGTCGTCGATCAGCTGCTGCGGGCGTTTGCCTACGAGGTCTCCAAACAGCTGTCGGTGTTCGTCGGTCTGATTATCACCAACTGTATCGTGATGGGTCGCGCTGAAGCCTACGCCATGAAATCGCCGCCTCTGGCGAGCTTTATGGACGGGATCGGCAACGGGCTGGGCTATGGCGCGATTTTGCTGCTCGTCGGTTTCCTGCGCGAGCTTATCGGCAGCGGCAAACTGTTTGGCATTACGGTGCTGCAAACGGTACAAAACGGCGGCTGGTATCAGCCTAACGGTCTGTTCCTGCTGGCGCCGAGCGCGTTCTTTATTATTGGTCTGCTGATCTGGGCGCTGCGTACGTGGAAGCCGGAACAGCAGGAAAAGGAGTAACCGCCGATGGCACATTATCTTAGCTTGTTTGTCCGCGCGGTATTCGTTGAAAACATGGCGCTGGCGTTCTTCCTCGGCATGTGTACCTTCCTTGCGGTATCGAAAAAGGTGTCGACCGCCTTTGGTCTTGGCGTTGCGGTAACGGTTGTTCTGGGCATTGCGGTGCCGGCGAACAACCTGGTCTATAACCTGGTACTGCGCGACGGCGCGCTGGCGCCGGGCGTTGACCTGAGTTTCCTCAACTTCATCACCTTTATCGGCGTTATCGCCGCGCTGGTGCAGATCCTTGAGATGATCCTCGATAAGTACTTCCCGGCGCTGTACAACGCCCTGGGTATCTTCCTGCCGCTGATTACCGTGAACTGCGCCATTTTTGGCGGCGTCTCCTTCATGGTGCAGCGTGACTATAACTTTGGGGAATCCATTGTCTACGGTTTCGGCTCCGGCATCGGCTGGATGCTGGCGATCGTCGCTATGGCGGGGATCCGCGAAAAGATGAAATATGCCAACGTGCCCGCAGGACTGCGCGGTTTAGGGATAACCTTCATCACCACCGGTTTGATGGCGCTGGGCTTTATGTCCTTCTCCGGTGTGCAACTGTAAGGGCGGGGAACTATGGAAATTTTACTGGGCGTAGGTATGTTTACGCTGATCGTACTGGCCCTGTCGGTATTGATCCTGTTTGCAAAATCAAAGCTGGTGAACTCCGGCGATGTGATCATTGACATTAACGACGAGGCGGATAAACAGATCCGTACCCCGGCGGGTGATAAGCTGCTTAACACGCTGTCAGGTAACGGGATTTTTGTCTCCTCGGCCTGCGGCGGCGGTGGTTCATGCGGCCAGTGCCGGGTGGTGGTGAAAGAGGGCGGCGGCGATATTCTACCGACGGAGCTTTCGCATATCACTAAGCGCGAAGCCAAAGAGGGATGCCGTCTGGCCTGTCAGGTGGCGGTGAAGCAGGACATGAAAATTGAGCTGCCGGAAGAGGTCTTCGGCGTCAAGAAATGGGAGTGCGAGGTTATCTCTAATGATAACAAAGCGACCTTCATTAAAGAGCTCAAGCTGGCGATTCCGCAGGGGGAGAGCGTGCCTTTCCGCGCCGGTGGGTATATCCAGATCGAATGCCCGGCGCATAAGGTGGCGTATGCCGATTTCGACGTGCCGCAGGAATACCGCGGCGACTGGGACAAATTCAACCTGTTCCGCTTTGTCTCAGAGGTAAAAGAGCCGACGCTTCGCGCTTACTCAATGGCGAACTACCCGCAAGAGAAGGGCATTATTATGCTCAACGTGCGTATCGCAACGCCGCCGCCGGGCGCGCCGGATGCGCCTCCGGGGATTATGTCCTCGTATATCTGGTCGCTTAAGGCTGGCGATAAGGTGACGATTTCCGGGCCGTTTGGTGAGTTTTTCGCCAAAGACAGCGATGCCGAAATGGTGTTTATCGGCGGCGGCGCGGGAATGGCGCCGATGCGTTCGCATATCTTCGATCAGCTTAAGCGTCTGCACAGCCACCGCAAAATCAGCTTCTGGTACGGCGCGCGTTCGCTGCGCGAGATGTTCTATGACGATGAGTTTGAACAGCTGGCGCGTGAGAACCCGAACTTCACCTTCCATGTGGCGCTTTCCGATCCCCAGCCGGAAGACAACTGGACAGGCTATACGGGCTTTATTCACAACGTGCTGTATAACCACTACCTGAGGGATCACCCGGCGCCGGAAGACTGCGAGTTTTACATGTGCGGGCCGCCGGTGATGAACGCCGCGGTGATTAAGATGCTCAAAGATCTCGGCGTAGAAGATGACAACATCCTGCTGGATGATTTTGGAGGCTAAGGATGATGACGGTTTTTCTGGCGACATTTGTCATTTTTGTGCTGGTGATCCTCGGCATGTCGCTGGGCTATCTGCTTAAGCGTAAAAGTATTCAGGGAAGCTGCGGGGGGATCTCCTCCCTGGGGCTTGAAAAGGTGTGCGACTGCCCTGAGCCGTGCGACGCGCGCAAGAAACGCATGGCGCGTGAAGCTAACCGTATCCTCTGAATAACGACGCCCTCTCCAGAGACCTGGAGAGGGCGTTCGTCCCACTTCTCATTTCTTGCTCGTTTGCTGTATACTTATCCAGTGGTTGGTGAGGGTTAAGTATGCGCAAAATAATCCATGTTGATATGGACTGCTTTTTTGCCGCCGTTGAGATGCGGGATAATCCTGCGCTGCGCGATATTCCTGTCGCCATCGGCGGCAGTCGAGTACAGCGCGGCGTGATCAGCACCGCCAACTACCCGGCGCGTAAGTTCGGCGTGCGCAGCGCGATGCCCACGGCGATGGCGCTGAAGCTTTGCCCGCACCTGACGCTGCTGCCGGGGCGTTTCGACGCCTACAAGGCCGCCTCCGTGCATATCCGCGAAATCTTTTCCCGCTACACCTCGCTTATCGAGCCGCTGTCGCTGGATGAAGCCTATCTTGATGTCACCGACAGTCTTCACTGCCATGGCTCCGCCACGCTGATGGCGCAGGAAATTCGCCAGACGATTTTCGATGAGCTGCAACTGACGGCCTCGGCGGGCGTCGCGCCGGTGAAGTTTCTGGCGAAAATCGCCTCCGATCTCAACAAGCCCAACGGGCAGTATGTCATCACGCCCGATGACGTCCCCGCCTTTCTCATCACGTTGCCGCTGGCGAAAATTCCCGGAGTGGGGAAAGTCTCTGCGGCGAAGCTGGAAAGCATGGGGCTGCGCACCTGCGGCGATGTGCAGCAAAGCGATCTCGCGATGCTGCTTAAGCGCTTTGGCAAGTTTGGCCGGGTGCTGTGGGAACGCAGCAACGGCATTGATGAGCGTGATGTCAACAACACGCGCCTGCGCAAGTCGGTTGGGGTCGAGCGTACTCTGGCGGAGGATATTCACGACTGGGCAGAGTGTGAAGCCATTATTGAGCGTCTGTACCCGGAGCTCGAACGGCGGCTGGCGAAGGTGAAACCCGATTTACGCATCGCGCGGCAGGGCGTGAAGCTCAAATTTAACGATTTCCAGCTTACGACCCAGGAGCATGTCTGGCCGACGCTAAACAAAGACGACCTTATCGCCACGGCGTACAACACCTGGCAGGAACGGCGAGGGGGAAGGGGCGTCAGGCTGGTGGGGCTGCATGTGACGCTGCTCGATCCGCAGCTTGAACGCCAGCTGGTGCTGGGGTTGTAGAGGCAGCGCCCCGCAAATGGGGGGCGCTGTGCTTAAAAGGACAACCTTATTTCGCCGGAATCGCTTTCAGCAGTTCGGTCAGCAGCGTCCAGTACTGGCCCACGCTTTCGATATGGACCTGCTCGTCCGGAGAGTGCGGACCGGTGATGGTTGGCCCGATGGATACCATGTCCATATCCGGGTACGGTTTTTTGAACAGACCGCACTCCAGACCGGCGTGGATAATCTGAATGTTCGGCATCTTGTTGAACAGACGCTGATAGGTTTCACGCACCAGGTGCATCACCGGCGAGTTTGCATCCGGCTGCCAGCCCGGGTAACCGCCTTTCGGTTCGGTTTTCGCGCCCGCCATCTGACCCAGTGATTCCAGCATGCTCACCACGTAGTTTTTACCGCTGTCGATGAGCGAACGAATCAGACAGATGATTTCCACGTTATCGTCATTCATGGTTACGACGCCGACGTTAAGCGAGGTTTCAACCACCCCTTTCGCCACGTCGGAGTTGCGGATAACACCATTCGGCGTTGCATTCAGCAGTTGAATAAAAATGTCGCGAGAAGCGGTGCTGAGCGCGCCTTTGTCCGTCGAAACGGCTTCAAGGATAACGGTCAGGTTTTTCTCTTTTACGGACAGCTCGTTTTGCAAAATGGCCAGGTATTTATCCGCCAGCGCTTTCAGTTTTTCAACGTTAGCGGTCGGAACGGCAACGGTGGTGAATGCTTCACGCGGGATAGCGTTACGCAGGGTGCCGCCGTTGAAATCCAGCAGACGCAGGTCCAGCTCCGCCGCATGACCGGCAAGGAAGCGCACCAGCAGCTTGTTGGCGTTGCCGAGACCCAAATGGATATCGCCGCCGGAGTGGCCGCCTTTCAGCCCTTTCAGCGTCAGCTTAAAGGTCTGATAGCCCGCCGGTACCGCTTCACGGCTCAGCGGCAGGGTGGTGATAAAGTCGATACCCCCGGCGCAGCCCATGTAGATCTCCCCCTCTTCTTCAGAGTCGGTGTTGATCAGAATATCCGCCTGCAGCCAGTTCGGCTGCAGACCGAATGCGCCGTCCATACCCGCTTCTTCCGTCATGGTCAGCAGGACTTCCAGCGGGCCGTGCTGAACGCTGTCGTCGGCCAGTACCGCCAGAGCGGAAGCCATACCGATGCCGTTGTCCGCGCCAAGCGTAGTGCCGCGCGCTTTAACCCACTCGCCGTCGATGTGCGGCTGAATCGGATCTTTGGTGAAGTCGTGAACGGTATCGTTGTTTTTTTGCGGCACCATGTCGAGGTGCGCCTGCAGCACGACCGGTTTACGGTTTTCCATACCCGCGGAGGCCGGTTTGCGGATCAGAATGTTGCCCACCTGATCGCGTTCTGCGTGGAGCCCTTTTCCCTTCGTCCAGCCCATAATGTGCTCGGCGAGCTGTTCTTCGTGGTAGGACGGGTGCGGAATGGAACAAATTTTGGCAAAAATATCCCACAGCGGTTGCGGGGATAGTTGAGACAGTTCAGACACAATAAGTCTCCTTAGGGCTTACTGCAAAAGTCGCTTGCAGGTAACGGGTTAGCAATGACAATCAGGCCTTGAGCCTGACTTGCGAGACGAGGTTGAGAATACCACTTTCTGCCTTCTCTGGTAGTACGAACCACGTAAAAACTCCCGGCAAGGCCGCTAAGCACTGGTTTTTAGTGCGCCAGATCTCTATAATCTCGCGCAACCTGGAATTACCCCGAACATTTTTTAAGCCGTTTTAGACTGGCTGGGACACTATCACATGAGCGAAAAATACGTTGTCACCTGGGACATGTTGCAAATTCACGCCCGCAAACTGGCAAGCCGTCTGCTGCCAGCTGAACAGTGGAAAGGCATCATTGCCGTAAGCCGTGGGGGTCTGGTTCCTGGCGCTCTGCTGGCGCGTGAGTTAGGTATCCGTCACGTTGATACCGTGTGCATCTCCAGCTATGACCACGACAACCAGCGCGAGCTGAAAGTGGTTAAGCGCGCGGAAGGTGATGGCGAAGGCTTTATCGTGATTGACGATCTGGTTGATACCGGCGGCACAGCGGTGGCTATTCGTGAAATGTATCCAAAAGCGCATTTCGTCACCATTTTCGCCAAACCGGCCGGTCAGCCGCTGGTTGATGACTACGTCATTGATATCCCGCAGGATACCTGGATTGAGCAGCCATGGGATATGGGCGTGGTGTTTGTTCCGCCGATTTCCGGTCGCTAACTCCGCACATTCCTCACAAAATACGTCTTCTTAACGCCCGGTTTACCGGGCGTTGTTCTTTTTCGGCACAAGCGCGGTACAATAGACACTATGTCGTATCTATGGAGTCTGTGCGATGTCTGAGCCCAATCTTAGCGAAACGCTGTTTAAACCCCGTTTTAAACACCCGGAAACCTCAACGCTGGTGCGCCGCTTTAACCCGGGAAACGCGTCGTCGGTGCAATCTGCGCTGGACGGTAAAAACATCCCCCACTGGTACCGGATGATTAACCGGCTGATGTGGATCTGGCGCGGCGTGTCGCCGCAGGAGATCCTCGACGTTCAGGCGCGTATTGTCATGAGCCAGGCGGAGCGCACGGATGCCGAGCTTTACGACACCGTGATTGGCTACCGCGGCGGCAACTGGATCTACGAATGGGCCAGGCAGGCGATGCTCTGGCAGCAAAAAGCGGGGCAGGAGACGGATGATGCGCTAAGCGGTCGTCACTGGCTGCACGCGTCAAATTTATACAGCATCGCCGCCTACCCGCACCTGAAAGGCGATGACCTGGCGGAACAGGCTCAGGCGCTGGCCAATCGCGCCTATGAAGAAGCTGCGCAGCGTTTGCCGGTTTCTATGCGTGAACTGGAATTCACGATTCCCGGCGGCCCCTCGGTCAGCGGCTTTTTGCATATGCCCCCCGGCGAGTCGCCGTTTCCGACGGTGCTGATGTGCGGCGGGCTTGATTCGTTGCAAAGCGATTATTTCAACCTGTATGAGAACTACTTTGCGCCGCGCGGTATCGCGATGCTGACGCTGGATATGCCCTCTATCGGCTTCTCCTCAAAATGGAAGCTGACGCAGGACTCCAGCTTTTTGCATCAACATGTGCTGAAAGCGCTACCGACGATTCCGTGGGTTGACCACACGCGGGTGGCGGCGTTCGGCTTCCGTTTTGGCGCCAACGTTGCGGTGCGACTGGCGTATCTGGAATCTCAGCGCCTCAGAGCGGTTGCCTGCATCGGCCCGGTGGTGCACAGCCTGTTGAGCGACCCGCAGCGTCAGGCCAGCGTCCCTGAGATGTATCTCGACGTGCTGGCCTCAAGCCTGGGGATGCACGATGCTTCAGATGATGCGCTGCGCGTTGAGCTCAACCGCTATTCCCTTAAAACGCAAGGATTATTGGGGCGACGCTGCCCGACGCCAATGCTTTCCGCATTCTGGCAAAACGATCCCTTCAGCCCGCCGGAAGAGTCACAGTTAATTACCTCGTCATCTGCCGATGGTAAATTGCTGCCGGTGGCGTTTAACCCGGTATATCGTAATTTTGATAAAGCTTTGAAAGAAATTGCCGGGTGGATCAATCATCGGTTTAGTTAATATATTGCTAAATTTTATTGATTTGGTAAAACAGTTGCATCACTAAAGGAGATCGCAATGACGTTACCGAGTGGACACCCGAAGAGTAAACTGACCAAGAAATTAGCGGCCCTTGGCCCCTACATTCGTGAGGATCAGTGCGAGGATAACCGTTTTTTTTTCGACTGCCTGGCTGTGTGCGTCAACGTTAAACCGGCCCCTGAAAAGCGCGAGTTCTGGGGCTGGTGGCTGGAAATGGAAGCAGAAGAGAAACGCTTCACCTACAGCTATCAGTTTGGTTTATATGACAAAGATGGCATTTGGCAAGCCGTGGTCATCAAAGACACTGAAGTGAAAGACCGCCTCGAACAGACGCTTCGCGACTTTCATGAAAGGGTTCGCGATCTGCTGAAAACGTTCGATCTGGCGCTGGAGCCTGCGGATGATTTTAAAGGCCAACCGGTAAAACGTTCCGCCTGAAAATTAACCCCCTGAAAGCATTATTATTCCAGGGGGTTATTATTTGATATGCACTGAAAATAAAAAAGCCCTTCGGCGCGAACAGAAGGGCTCTTATTTTATGTGGGATTAGAACTGATAAACCAGACCCACTGCGACAACGTCATCGGTATTCAGGCCGAGTTTGTTATTGTCGTTCAACTGGTTAATTTTGTAATCCACAAACGCGGACATGTTTTTGTTGAAGTAATAGGTCGCTGCGACGTCGATATATTTCACCAGATCCGCATCGCCTACGCCTTCGATATCCTTGCCTTTAGACTGGACATAACCGATGGACGGACGCAGGCCGAAATCGAACTGGTACTGCGCGATCAGTTCCGTTGCCTGGTTTTTGTTGGCAAAGCCGCTGACTTTGGTGCTCACGCCGTTGATTGACGCCGTACCGGAAATCGGGGTCATGTTGCGGGTTTCTGCGTAGATAGCCGCCAGGTAAACGTTGTTGGCATCGTATTTGAAGCCCGTAGTCCACGCTTCAGCGTCAGAACCCTTACCGTAAGTCCCGTCCTGCTGAGACAGGGTACGGTTAGAGTTGGAGTATGCCGCGCCCAGGGTGAAACCGGAGTCGCCGAAGTCATAGCTCAGAGAGGTACCAAAACCGTCGCCGTTAGCTTTGCTTGACGCACGGCCGTCGTTCTCGTTCTTACCCTGGTACTGCAGCGCCAGCTTCAGGCCATCAACCAGACCGAAGAAGTTGTTGTTACGGTAGGTCGCCAGACCGTTAGCACGGCCAGTCATGAAGTTGTCAGTTTTAACGAAGGAGTCGTCACCGAACTCCGGCATCATATCGGTGTACGCCGCGACGTTGTAGAGCACGCCGTAGTTACGACCGTAGTCGAATGAACCGTAATCACCGGCTTTCAGACCGGCGAACGCCAGACGGGTTTTCGCCGTGTTCGGGTCGCCTTCTACCTTGTTGGCGGCAACCTGATATTCCCACTGACCGAAGCCGGTCAGCTGATCGTTAATTTGTGTCTGGCCTTTAAAACCCAGACGAATATAGGACTGGTCACCGTCAACAGAAGCATTGTCGCTGAAATAGTGTTCAGCTTTTACGCGGCCATACAGATCCAGCTTGTTACCGTCTTTGTTATAGATTTCAGCTGCCTGTACAGCAGACGCTGCCATGACGCCCATTACCACTAATGCCAGTGTGCTCTTATTCATTTTTTAACCCTGAGTATTAAATACGCGCTATAAATCCGGGAACTCATCCCACGAAAAAAACAGGAAGCTTTTTAACCTTCAGGAATGAAACTTTTATGACAAAGTAAGAATTTCTCTAAAAAAATGTGTTTTAATGTTTCTGTAATAAAAAAGTCATTTTCCGCCGCTACGCTTCCTGATCCCGCGCAACAAAGTGCTTTGCAGACTCCTCAGGGAGTTGGCAAGCGCGCGTACTCCTGTTAAAACGTCTGTTCGATATCATTTCTTCTTTTTTAATGGCAGAGAATCATGAGTGACAGCCAAACGCTGGTGGTCAAGCTGGGTACCAGTGTTTTAACCGGGGGATCGCGTCGTCTGAATCGCGCCCATATCGTTGAATTAGTGCGCCAGTGCGCGCAGCTGCATGCTGCCGGGCACCGTATTGTGATAGTCACCTCCGGCGCGATCGCCGCCGGGCGGGAGCACCTCGGCTATCCTGAACTGCCCGCCACTATCGCATCCAAACAGCTGCTGGCCGCCGTGGGGCAGAGCCGCCTGATTCAACTGTGGGAGCAGCTGTTCTCCATTTACGGCATTCATGTAGGTCAGATGCTGCTGACCCGCGCGGATATGGAAGATCGCGAGCGTTTCCTCAACGCGCGCGATACGCTGCGCGCGCTGCTGGATAACCGCATTGTTCCGGTTATCAACGAAAACGACGCGGTGGCGACCGCCGAGATTAAGGTGGGTGATAACGATAACCTGTCCGCGCTGGCGGCGATCCTCGCAGGCGCAGACAAACTGCTGCTGCTGACCGATCAGCAAGGGCTGTTCACCGCCGACCCGCGCAGCAACCCGGATGCCAAACTGATTGCCGACGTTCACGGCATCGATGATGCGCTGCGGGCGATTGCGGGCGACAGCGTCTCCGGTCTCGGTACCGGCGGGATGGGCACCAAGCTGCAGGCCGCGGATGTGGCGTGCCGCGCAGGCATCGACACCATTATCGCCGCAGGTAGCCGACCCGGCGTGATTGGCGATGTAATGGAAGGCATGCCGGTCGGTACCCGTTTCCACGCCCAGGCCTCGCCGCTGGAAAACCGCAAACGCTGGATTTTCGGCGCGCCGCCAGCGGGTGAAATCACCGTTGATGAAGGCGCAACCGCGGCAATTCTGGAAAAAGGTAGCTCATTGCTTCCAAAAGGCATTAAAAGCGTGACAGGCAACTTCTCCCGTGGTGAAGTCATCCGTATTCGTAATCTTGAAGGCCGCGATATTGCGCATGGCGTCAGCCGTTACAACAGCGACGCGTTGCGCCGCATTGCGGGCCACCATTCGCAGCAAATCGACGCCATTCTGGGCTATGAGTATGGCCCGGTCGCCGTGCACCGCGACGATATGATCATCCGTTAAGGAGTTTCCCATGCTGGAACAAATGGGCATTGCCGCTAAAGCGGCCTCTTATCAACTGGCACTGTTATCCAGCCGTGAGAAAAATCAGGTTCTGGAAAGGATTGCCGATTATCTGGAAGCGCAGACCGACGCTATTCTCAGCGCTAACGCACAGGATCTCGACGAAGCTCGCGCCAACGGCCTCAGCGAAGCCATGCTGGACCGCCTGGCCCTGACGCCCGTTCGCCTGAAAGGGATCGCCGATGATGTGCGTCAGGTGTGCAACCTCGCCGACCCGGTCGGGCAGGTGATTGACGGCGGTCTGCTGGACAGCGGGCTGCGTATCGAGCGCCGTCGCGTCCCGCTGGGTGTTGTTGGGGTGATTTATGAGGCGCGTCCGAACGTGACCGTCGATGTTGCCTCGCTGTGTCTGAAGACCGGCAATGCGGCTATCCTGCGCGGCGGTAAAGAGACCTGGCGCACCAACGCCGCGACGGTAAAAGTGATTCAGCAGGCGCTGGAAGAGTGTGGTTTACCGGCGGGCGCCGTGCAGGCCATTGAAAGCCCGGACCGCGCGCTGGTGGGCGAAATGCTGCGGATGGATAAATATATCGACATGCTTATTCCGCGTGGCGGCGCGGGCCTGCATAAGCTGTGCCGTGAGCAGTCGACCATTCCGGTCATCACCGGCGGTATCGGCGTTTGTCATATTTACGTGGATGATTCGGCCGAGTTTGCGCCAGCGCTGAAAATTATCGTTAATGCGAAGACCCAGCGCCCGAGCACCTGTAATACGGTGGAAACGCTGCTGGTGCATACAGCCATAGCCGATACCTTCCTGCCAGCGCTGAGTAAGCAGATGGCGGCAAGCGGCGTCACCCTGCACGTCGATGAGAACGCGATAGGACTGCTTAAAGACGGACCCGCGCAGGTGGTGCTGGTGAAAACGCAGGAGTACGACGATGAGTTTCTGTCGTTGGATCTCAATGTGAAGCTGGTGGATGACCTGGACGGCGCTATCGCGCATATTCGCGCGCATGGCACCCAGCATTCTGATGCCATTCTGACCCGTACGCTGCGTAACGCCAACCGCTTCATCAACGAGGTGGATTCGTCAGCGGTGTACGTCAATGCTTCCACCCGCTTCACCGATGGCGGCCAGTTCGGCCTCGGCGCGGAAGTGGCCGTGAGCACGCAAAAACTGCACGCCCGCGGCCCGATGGGGCTTGAAGCGCTGACCACCTACAAGTGGGTAGGCTTTGGCGACGATACCATTCGTGCCTGATTGACCCGCGAGTGATGCAAAAATAGCCATTTGATTCTTCAGGGCATTGACGCATCACTCGCATAGTTTTAACCTCTTACCCCGTTAAGTTCCTCTCTAAGCCGATATAGCTCAGTTGGTAGAGCAGCGCATTCGTAATGCGAAGGTCGTAGGTTCGACTCCTATTATCGGCACCATTAAAATCAATATATTACGTTAAAATCCCTCTCTTACTTATCTCGTTTTTTCATTTCATGTAACTGTATGTGTAAGTGATTCTCGTCAACGTTTATCTACAGTGCTCTGCGGTTTTTTCTGATTAGCTGATTTTTTTGCATGCTAAAGCGAGCAGGATAGGAAGAAAATTTGTGTCATAGGGCACTACAAAAAAAGCTGCTGTTTTAGCTAAATTAGCAAAAAAAGCACCCTCATGTGAAAGCTTACAAATTTTTAAACAGACTTATATAGTGATCGAAAACATCCGTAATGCAGGGCACGCGAGTAGTTGGAAGAGAGAAAAATGATAAGACGCCTCTGTGAGGCATCTTATCACAGTTGAGTTGGATAGTTCCGGCACAGTTGGTATTGATTTATAGATTATCCCGGAAGTTGTTTACTCCATTTTGTCAGTATATCTTCCGCCAATGTTTTGATTTCGCTGATGATAGATTTGCGTGTGTCTTTGTTGTGCTCTTGGTGAGCGGACATGACTTGTTCAGCGAGACGCACATGAAGGTTGTTATCACTTTGGAATTTAGGTAAATCTAAATGCTTAAACACGTCAGCAACCTGTATTGAAACATTATGTGCATTAATCCATTCCTGAACAGTTTGAGAATTCAATAGTCCACACAGATAATAGGCTGTTTCTTTGTCATCAAAGGCTGAAAAATAGACCTTATGATCAGGTATGTAAGGGCGTGTTCCTACTAGAGGTACATCGGCACTTCCGGCTACAGCAGCATAGAATGACGAAGACATTTCGGGCCAGATGACCTTCCATGGCTTAAATGTGTAATCACCAACGTTATATACGGCATGGAAAGGTGCACCTTTCATTTGTCTGCGATAAGTTGAACGTGCTTGCAGAACTGGTTCAAATGAATCAAACCAAGCTGCAGTCTTTCTAAGCTCATGCTTATTTAGGCGTTCTTCTGCTTCTGCATAATCGGCAGTTGATATCCCAGTATTGGGAACAAATGTGAAAAGACGGTCTTTATTGTCAAAATCAGGCGCATTGATTTTGAGATAGCACTCATCAAAATCGCCTGCCCCCTTAATGAGGGGATAAAGATCGGTAGCCTCTACCCAAGCCTGCTTAACTGGGCCTATATCTTTTTTACCAGCCTCTGGTCGGCTTCGAATTTGAACATGAGTTTCATTCACCTTCAGGATAGGTACGAAGAAAACACCGTTAAGGTCGGTTGTAATTCCTTTCCTGCCCTTGGTCCATGAGCATTGACGGGATAGATATTTTATCGCTTCAAATCGGTCTGGTGCTAATATCGCCCATGGTGAACCAGGTTCATTAACAGGAAAGGCCTCTTTTTCTTCATACTGAATAGTGCCCATGACCTCTTCAAGAGTTTGCGAAGATTTTATAGCCCGTTTTTTACCGACACTAGGACTCCAAACTCGATATGATACGGGGTACTCTGGCGTATTTTTTGTCTTTTCGAATACCGCAATCGTCGTGTGGTTACTGGCATCTTCAAAAGGCTTGAGACCTTTCATATCATCAACTGATATCGGTTGAATGTATAAAGAATCCTCGCGTGAAGGCTCAATTTTGAATGTTCTGAAACCTGCTGATGATGGATTTTTAAATAACGTACCTGTGATGACAAATGCCAGACGCCCACCGGCGTTAAGCCATTTGTCTGCAACTGTATAGGTGATCATAGCGGAAATATCGAGCTCATTACCGCCGTGCATTCGAGTATTCGAGAAAATCCCGTATTGCTCACATGTCGGTTTTACGCGCTCACGATATAAATCTGGTAATTTAGACCATCTCACCCACGGCGGATTACCGATCACTAAGTCGAATTGCCCTGCGGTAGCTGACCAAAAAAAGTTTCTGACAATTCTGAACCATATTCCATTCCAATTCTGGCGATGCAGACTTAATATTTGATCGTATGTGTAACGCAGAGGGGCATCCCATTCTTTGAGCTGATCATTGGAAAAGTAATGTGCTTTCCTAACTTTATCCATGGACTCATCAAAATCGAGTCCCAGCTCGACATCTTTACCCATGCGATTAAACATGACATCAAGGTTGATGCGATCAAGTGCCAGAGCAGCTGGCAAGTGAATATCTAGCTTTGCAAATTGGCTGCCAATACGATACTGAATGATGGCGTCAGATGTTTTGGGTGTCGATGCTGGAGAATATATTGCATCAGCCATTAGAACTGGAACCTCTAGCTCTTGGCCCGGGCATTGCGATAATAAATCAGCGACTTCAATAAGAAAGTTTACTCTTGCTGTCTGTACAGCCAGTGGATTGAGATCAAAACCCCATACAGTGTCACAGATAAGTTTCAATGTTTCCCTAGCGCTGAGATTTTTCTCTTTAGCCAATTGACGCTTCTTGCGAATGACAGCCAGTAAAAAAGCTCCTGACCCACAAGTTGGGTCAAGGACTCTTTTTTTCATAAGGCTCGGCTCGCTGACTTTATTTAAGGTGAAGTCAACTAACCAGTCAGGTGTATAAAACTCACCCAAACTCTGACGCAATTTACCTGGTACCAATCCTTGATACAAATCACGTAATACATCACGTGTTTGGGAGAGCTGGTCAAGACGGTAAAGTGATAAAACGGAAAGTAAGCGTCTTAAGGTTGGTAGCAATTCAGGGACCGTATTTAAGCTGGCAACATCTAGATACCAACTGAAAATGGCCTCCTCAACGAAGCCATTAATTCCTGCTTCTTGGAAAAGAGTGGAGCGTTCTATCGCTGAGCCGAGAAACTCGAGCATCTGAGCGTCATTCTTCAATGCTGCCATGCTTTGCGCTGGTTGTTCTATTGAAGTCAGCCCATGCGCTGAGATTATCTCAGCTGCCAGCAGTTTGATCAGCATTGAGTTGTAGGTATGAAGAACAAAGAGCCGAGCAGAAATTGAATCTGATGGTGATCCAGGCCAAGTAAATTTCAGCTCTTTTGTAATGGCTTCAGCTTGTACTATGGAAAGGTCAGCAACCTGGCCGTACAAAGTGCGCCATTCGGCAAAGAGCATTTTTATTTTGTTATTTCCGCTGATAGCAAGTTGCTGGGCGAGTCCATCGGAGAGCTGCTGCATGAAGGCTCTCGCGTTAGCAGAGCCATGACCAAAATCAGCGAGTAAATTTTCTGTAGTAAGCCCTTTACGAGTATCCGAACGAAGAGCATCAACTACCATTTCTACGGATTCGGGAGAAAATGGCATCAAGTGTTGGGTATTGATCTCACCATTAATGACTTGGGCAAAACAAATATGTTCTCCATCTATCGCAATACCGATAAAATTTGACTCAGGGATTTTGGTCTCTGTTGCTTTT
The DNA here is from genome assembly GCF_019237635.1 of Pluralibacter sp. GTDB lineage: Bacteria > Pseudomonadota > Gammaproteobacteria > Enterobacterales > Enterobacteriaceae > Enterobacter_B. Next base: position 5,011 of record NZ_JAFAGS010000144.1, on the reverse strand, counting down.
TTTACTATATAAGGTAGCAGCCGCTCTTTTGTGGCATTCAGGAACGCAGGACTATCTTTCTTGCCTTTAAAATATCCAGGCGCTTTGTATTCAATTATGACGTGATTGTAACTAGCATCATTACGATCACGTTCTGCAAAAAGATGTAAACCCGTTGCGTCTTCTAGGGCCTTGTTCCAGGCAAACCGGACTTCTTCTTCACCCTTCCAAGGCTGAAGACGTTTTTCTTGAATCGATGTGTATGCGGATTGCTTCATGTAGTAAGGCCTGGTAGCAAGGGAAAGTATGCAACCGGGCATTATGGGGGTTGTAAAATCCTTCTTCAAGGTTTATCACCATAGCCTAGGATTTGCCTGCTGGTAAACTGTACAAGTATTAATGCCCGAACAAGTCATCTGGAACTATGTCTGGATGGTTGAAGGTTTTACCCGTAAAAAGTAAACGCACCAATCTTCAGTGACTGGCGCGTTCTAACATGAGTGGAAATGATGATGGAGAGGTGGAAGGTTAATCTGGAAGATATATCAGGAGTTGACATGTTTTACTGTTACGGCTTCGCCGCAACAAGCCAGTTGCCTGTCGTGCCCGCAGGATATCTACCGCTCGAAGATAGGGTGATTGCTCCCGACAGTTGAACCCTCTGCGATCGATACGAACCAGTTCGTACTTATCTACCAGGAAGTTGACTGCATCGGCCAAAGTAATCCCGGCATCAATATGTTCCTTAATAACGGTTTCATCACTGAACGGCGTGTCGTTCAGTGTCAGGCCATAGTGCTGTTCTAGCAGACGTGTCAGCAACATTTGCCAGACGGCCACGGGCGACAGACAGGGCTTCGCCGCCCGCGAAATTGTAGCAGATAGAGTTTTCATGCTTGTTCTCGTGAAATTAAGTTAGCGTTGAGTGGGATAAACAGCGGTGTATACGTAGCCGCAACTGCCAAGAGTATCGGCTTCGCAGGTAAAACCGTTGTGGTACAGGATGACGCAATGGGCATGCCGAGGATTCATTTCACCAGTGGTCAGCATCGATTCCATCTGACTGATAAAATGCGGAAACGCGATATCCAACTTCTGGCATTCGGCATCACTGAACTGACCGGTGATACTGGCCCGGTCAGCCAGATAGTGAAGCCGGTTGCCCTCCTGCACCAGACGTGCCCCCATGCGCGGTGTAATATCCCGCTGCAGGCCCCATGTGGTGTTGCTCATTTATAACCTCTTTATTGTCAGTTCAGGGTGATACTCATCAGACAGGCATAAGGTCCGTCGCGGTCCTGGCGGCGTTCGGCGTATACAGCCAGCACGCCGGGAATATCAGGAATGACCTGGCCGGTGTAATGACAGATACTGCCATGCCACTGGTATCTGCCGGTGCAGTATCGAAAAATGCGGGAGGCCGGATGCTGACGGTAAATCGTCATTGCCCGGCGTTTACTGATAATTTTCATGTCATACCTCAAAGCAGACCGTGTTCAGCGAACGACAATATCTGCGTGCCACCGACGATAAGGTGGTCATGCACACGGATATCAACGAGCTGAAGCGCCTGCACCAGACGCTGCGTGATGGTCTTATCTGCCTGGCTGGGCGTGGTGTCGCCGGAGGGATGGTTATGTGCCAGTATCACTGCGGCCGCATTGAAGTACAGGGCGCGTTTGACCACCTCACGGGGATGCACCTCGGTGCTGCTAATGGAACCGGCAAACAGGGTTTCGTGGGCAATCAACTGGTTCTGCTGGTTCAGATACAGCACCATAAATTCTTCACGCTCCAGCCCCGCCATTTTCAGCTTCAGCCAGTCACGGGCAGTCTGAGTGGAGGTGAATGCCACACCTGTTTCTCGCAGATATCGGTCAAGCAGCGTTAAAGCGCGTTTTACCGTGCGTTGTGCGGCCAATGGAAGTGCCGTAGCCTGTGGGATAAGTGACTGTTCCATCATGAATATCCTTAATCAATAATGCGCAAAATGGCGTGGAATTCAGGGTGCTGCAGGGCGTAATCCCGCAGTCGGTAATAGTGCTCCGTCATGGCATCGCATTCGGTACGACAGGCGTGATGGCTGTATTCAATCAGGCAGATAGCAATACCTGCGGCTTCTGCGCTCATTTGCGCACTATTACCGTTCATGCTGTTGAAAAGATGCCATTTATCGTCACTGTCAGCATCAGGAGCCATAAACGCGCCGCCATTGCTGAGCGTGTAAAAGGACCAGATACCACCGCTGTACTCATCACAGAAGCGGTCCATCCAGGCGAAAATACGGGGTTCCAGCGTTATCCACTGCGTGATAGCACCAAAGTGCAGCGGCCAGAAATCGAGACGCTGCTCGTCAGGTACTGGTGATGCAGTAAGGTCAAATTGAGGTTCATTAGCGGGCATCAATTCGCATTGCGTTTGTGTCGTCATGGATATTCTCCGTCAATAAAAACGCCAGCGACGATGGCTGGCGTATAGGAAATAAAGGACATGCAGGGATGATGAATGGGTGTGGTCAGGGGGAGGATGCTTTGAGTATGCCTGACTTGCGGATATAACGATTAAGTCCTTCACCGACATCAGGTTCAAAGCACCACGCCCGCCAGACCATCCGGCCTTCAGAGTCACGAACCACCAGGCGGAAGTGACTGTGCCGGGCATCTTCAATGGCGATGTTTTGATACCGGCAGGTAATAGCGTCGGCCTGCTGTCGGGTGAAAGGTCCCGGTGGCAGCATGTGAGATTCAGACATTCAGTGTACCTTAAAAGCAAAAGCCCCTGACGCAGATGCGTCAGGGGCTATGGGTATATGCAGGTGTGGGGTGATTATCAGAAACCCGTCTGCACCTTATACAGGCGTAAAGTTTTGCTGCCCCGGACAATCTTCACATACAGGGCATTATCTTTTGTGCCACGAACAAACCCGGCCTTTACATCTCCCTTGCAGTCACCACCGTCATAAGGGATGTTAAGTCCGGTGTTAAATACCAGGTCAATAATCCCGAAACTTAAATCTTCACAGGCTGGACCGGGCAAATCCTGAATCAGGGCAAATTTATGGTCGTCGCTGAAACCGGTCAGTGAACACATGGAGGTGTTGATGTCGTTTCCCTGGCACCAGTACTCCTGGCCGGGATTTTCTTTATCCATCAGGTTTGCCGGAAGCTGAGCAGCACCGGCACTGAATGCGGCAAGTGACAGAATGAAGGCGGGTACAGCAGAGGTCATTATTTTCAGCATGGTTTTCTTCCTGAATTAATCCAGCCCGTTGCCGGACAAAATGAGGGAGGTTGGTATCGGGTATTATCAGAAGCGCCGGTAGCGAAACAGTTCCCTGCCCTGGTAAAGTGCCACCAGGTCGTCATATTCCGGCTTCTTCTGGTTGGGCTTAAAGGTCACTACCGTGCCCGGACGGCACAGGTCTTTTACGGTGAGACCGAATTTCTTGTCCGGAGTAATGGTGAATCCCTTCGACACATCGTTGCGCATGATAGTTATCCAGCCCCACAGGCCGCCTTCGCAGTCTTTAAAAGGTGCTGAACGCACCGTGACCATCCCGCCCTGACGGTCAACAGACATGGCTTCGCATTTTCCGGTAACCTGACGATGCGCATCACACCAGAAAATATTCCCGTTGTTGTCATTGACGACTGCAGGTAGCGTCCGGTTATAGGGCTGGGCCTGAGCCCCTGCACAAAGCAGAAGGCTGCCGGTAATGCCCAGTATTTTAATCAGTGTTTTCATTACGTTGGTCCTTAACAGAGAAAGTATCAGGTAGCGGTGATTCAGGCCCATACAGTCAGTGCCAGCATCACCAGCCATACCCAGAAGTAAGCCGGTTTCTGACCGAGGTTTTTCGCCCGACGCCACAAATAGAACGGCACCAGCCAGGCCAGTTTGCCGAACATGGTGGTATCCACTCCGGCCTTACGCAGACGTCGTTCATCGAGATATCCCAGAGCGATATTGAGCAGCAGCGTGATAAACCAGTACTGCCCACCCGAGACGGCATCATATGCCTCGTCAAATGACATCCCGCTCAATCCTGCAGTCCACAACTCCAGCGCGTAGCCAATGAAGGGAGCGAATGCCAGCGTCCACACAACGCCACCCGGAATGCGGTTCCCCGGCAGCGCTGGCGGTGTGGTGCTCTGGAGCAGCGCCGAAGCCAGCGGAGTTGCGGAGACCGGCTGCCACTCTGCCATTCCCTGTCGCCACACCAAAGTGGATGCAGTCAGTTCACCGCGCATAATCAGACTGGTGATGTCGTCTTCAGTCACATTGTCGTGACGTATGCCATTTTTCTCGTAATGCCAGGTCATTGTTTTTCCTTCTTAACAGAGGTAATTAAATCAGTGGGTTGCCCGGCTCCTCCTCAGAGGGCCCAGGAGACAGGACTTCGCGGATACAGCTGAAGTGCGGAAGAGCCCGGATAAAGCCCGCCTGTGTGGTTAACTGGCTGAGACGTTTTAGCGGGGTGAACGTGGTGTTGAGTACTGTCACCGCATGGATGGTCGCCAGAGGATGCACGGTGATATACCCGTTAAGTTCACCGGTGAGGTACCAGCAGCCGTCGAATGAAATCAGTCGGTACGGGGCCAGCCCGTCACAGCGCTCTCCCTCGGCCAGCAGCAGTACCCGCTGGCAGGCGGTAATGGCACTGACGAGGCGGTAAAACACCAGCGAGCTGGCCGGTGACACTGACTGTGGGGGTTGCCACACCAGGCAGGGCATCCCTCCTGCGGTGAGCAGCATGCCCGCCAGACGCCGGTCCAGCCCCGGAAAAATATCGGCCAGTCCTGCCCGGTGAGCAAAGGTCAGCGCATCCAGCTCGCCCTGTACGCCTCCACCGGTACTACGCAGGCGGCATTGCCCCCGTCGATACTCAAGGTCGAGGTACATCAGCCGTTCGCGAAAATCCCGTCGCAGGGTACGGACTGACACACCAAACTCTGCAGCCAGCCGCGCCATGTTCAGCGTTTCACCTGCAACCAGGCGGCTGATTATCAGTGACAGCCTGACAGCCAGCCGG